>JAAYLA010000113.1 GCA_012522135.1 Bacillota bacterium
GCATAAGGCCCCGTATTTTGGCAGCCGAGACGGAAGAAGAGGCCTACATGGCTCTGGCCGATATGGTTGCCGCCCTCGGCGATCCGTCGACTTTCCTGGTCGAGCCGAATCCGTACTTCGCCTTCTTCGAGACCGAGTACGCCGGCATCGGTGTATTGATCGGCCTTGCCTCGTCGTTGAACGCGTACACGGACGAGCCTTCGTTCAGCGACGAGGAGATTGCCGTGTTGGAAGTATTTCCCGGTACTCCGGCTGAAGGTTCAGGGGTGCTCGTGGGCGACGTCATCGTTCGTGTCGATGATTGGGACGCGTCGGGAGCGAGCGTCGACGACGTATCCAGCCGCATTCGGGGACCGGTGGGTACGCCCGTCGAACTGACTTTGCGTGCGCCGGACGGCGAGCTCAGAACGGTCACGATCGTCCGTGAACGGGTCGATCTTAGGCCCACGACTACGTTCGAGCGCTTCGACGACGACCTGGCTTACCTGCGACTCGACACGTTGCTCTCGGAACAGGTAGCCGCCGCTAAGGAGCATATAGCGAGCAACGCCGATGTAAAGCATTTGATATTGGATCTGCGCGGCATCACGTCGGGCGAGCCGGTAGCGACGAGCGAACTGGCGTCCTGGTTTTTGGGTAACGTCAGCCTGGGGGCCTTCGAATCGCGCTACGACCGCTACGCTCTCCAGGCGCCGGGTGCCGGGAGCGAACGGCTGCCCGTATACAAGAACAAGCTGACGGTGCTCATTCACGGTGGAACGAGCGGTTTGGGCGAAGTGCTGGCACTCTTGCTCTCCGAGTACAACCGGGCGACCCTCGCCGGGCAACCGTCGGCCGGAGGATTCTCCCTTACCCGCATGGTCCTCTTGCCGAGCGGGTGGGGGCTGAATCTGTCCATCGCCCGCTATGTTTCGCCGGGGGGCCGGGGCTTGCACGCCGAAGGTCTAGTGCCGGATGTGCTCATAGAGGACGTCACCTTAGAGGAGCTGCGCTCCGAGGGCGATCCCGTACTGAATAAGGTCCTGGCTTGGGCCCGGTCCCAGGCCGAATGAGCCGCATGCCAGACGATTCAATCTAAAAGGGATGCGAGGGAGCGGTGCAGCGTAGCTCAGCCCGGCCGGACGGACCTTACGCCGGGGAACAGATGAAAATGCCGGTCGTCGAGCACCTGCGCGAGCTGCGTTATCGGCTGATCGTCGTACTGCTGAGCGCGGCCGCGGGTGCCGTGTTCGGTTGGTTTGCCCAGGAGCCCCTTGTCGAGCTGTTCGCGGTGCAGGTGGGCCGGCTCGTCTACTTCACGCCCGCGGAGCTCTTCGTCACCAAGGTACGTATCGCCGTGGTGCTCGGGCTCCTCGTCGCGCTGCCCGTCCTCCTGGTACAGGCCTGGCTTTTCGTCGCACCCGCCCTTTATCCCCATGAGGCCCGGTTGGTGCGACGTGTAGGCCCCTTCGCGTACGCACTGTTCCTTACCGGGCTCGCCTTCGGTTACTTCGTCGTGTACCCGGCTGCGCTGCGGTTCTTGGTGCGCAGTTCCCCGGACGGGCTGGGTCCGCTCGTCTCCATAGCCAAGCACTTCGAACTGTTCGCCGCGATGATTTTGCCCTTCGGCCTTGTTTTTCAGATTCCGCTTGTGCTCTACACTGCTGCGCGGCTCGATCTCGTCAGCCCCCTCGTGCTGCAAAGGCGCAGGCGCCACGTCGTTTTTTGGTCGGTTTGCGTTGCGGCCGTCATCACGCCTTCCGACGGGGTGACGTTTCTCATGATGGCCGTGCCGACGATTTTCCTGTTTGAACTGGGTTTGGCTTTGGCGCGCCGGGCCGTCCGCCGCGGAGAGGGTGAGGTGTAGGTCATGGAAATTTCGCTGCGCGACTTGCCCCTGCTGACGTTCCTCGACCGCGTGCGCAAGGCGATCATCCGCTCCGCCCTCGTCGTGGCTGCGCTCGCCGCTGCTGCCTGGTTCGTCACGGACCGTATCTTGGAGCTTCTACTCGGGCTCTACGACGGCGTGGAAGCGTTAGTCTACGTCCACGTGGCGGAAAGCTTTATGACAAGACTGAAGCTGGCTGCCATCACCGGGGTCGTCGCCGGTATGCCGTGGATCTTGTGGCAGGTATACTCCGTCGTCGCGCCGCTGGTGCCGAAGTCGCTGCGACGATCCGGCGTTGGCCTCTTGTGTTCGGCCGCCCTTCTCTTTTATGCCGGCTTGCTTTTTGCCCTGTACGGCGTGCTCCCTTTGGCCCTGCGGTTCTTTCTCAGTTTCGGCGGAGACTACGTGGAGCCGATGATCCGCATCGACGGTCTGGTCGGGTTTGCGGTATCGTTTGCGCTCCCCTTCGGGATTATTTTCCAGCTGCCCGTCGTCGTCTACTTTCTCGGACGCATGGGTCTGGTCTCCGCCGAGGGGCTGCGCCGCTACCGCAAGTACAGCATTTTCGTTATATTTGTCGTGGCCGCGATTTTGACGCCCGCCGACGTCTTCTCCCAGTTCATGATGGCCATCCCGCTCATGGTCTTGTATGAGCTGAGCATCGTCTTGGTGCGTACGGCGGAGCGCAGGCAAGTCCGGCCCTCTGAAGACTAGAGAGGGGGTGAAGGATGTGGAGCAGACCTTTATCATCATCAAGCCCGAGGCCGTAGCCCGCGGGCTCGTCGGCGAGATTTTGAAGCGCTTTGAACAGAAGGGCCTGCGGATCGTACGCCTCAAGATGGACCGCATCAGCGAGGATGTAGCGCGGGTGCATTACGGTCACCATGCCGACAAGCCCTTTTTTCCCGGGCTGCTGGCTGCGATTACGGCGGGGCCCGTGGTCATGGCAATCCTTGAAGGCCCCAACGCCATAGCCCACGTGCGCAATCTTATTGGTGCTACGGACCCGCTGAAGGCTGCACCCGGTACGATTCGGGGAGACTTCGCATTGGAGAACCCCTACAACATGGTACATGCCTCCGACAGCCCGGAGACGGCCGCTGTCGAGATCGAGCGGTTTTTCGGCGCGTAGCGCCCTCGCCGCTTTGGTGCTGCAGGGGAGGCTCAAGAATCGGCGGGCTTCGACCGATCGCTGGTCGAAGCCCGTCGCGCTTTGCGCAGGCGGGCCAGGTCGGCATGGGCTTCTCGGCTTGCCCTCTGGCGCGAGTCGATGGGCGGCGGGGTTTTCTCGCGCGCTTGGGTTTCCCGTATCGCGCGCGTGAGCGTGTCCGCTTCGACGCGCCGTTTCCACGCGGTCCGCAAGGCGTGGATCCGCGCCTTGAGCCGCTGCTCCGTGTAGGCGAAGGTACCCGGCGGAACGTAGCGCAAGCCCAAGTCGAACATGAAAAGAAGCAAGGCGGACACCAGCAGCCACTGCCACAAGGGGCGGCCGCCGGACGCTTCACCGGCCTCGGCAAAGACGGAGGCCAGGTCATCCACACCGTCCAACAAGCGCCCGCCGGACCGGTGGGCCAACGCCTGCAAGAAATCCCGGTCCGGGCCGAGCGCGCGATACTCTTCGGGATACGGCAGCGCGGCCGTGGCCACCAGGGGTGCGGACAGACGACTTTCCCGGTCGTGAACGGCCGCGACCCACGTGCCGACGGTTTGCGCCGGGAAAGTGGCTTCATAGCGGCCCGGACCAACCTGCGCGAGGGGAATGGAGAGGCTCGTGCCGTCCGCTGCACGCACTTCGGCGGTCAGGTCCAGGAAGTTCAAGTACTCACCCGTCTCGTCGAGGGCGTCGACCCAAATGCGTCCGGTGCCCTGCCGCACCTCGAGCGATGCCGCGACGCCGTCGGCCGCAGGCGGTCGCATCGTCCAGCGCACGGTCTGGGCCCAGAGCTGAGCCAGTCCGTCCCACGTGAGCCACGCAGCAGACCATTCAGGAGCCAGCGCGCCCGCGAAGGCCACGACCCGTCCCAGTCCGTAGCGCCAGGAAGCAAGCAGGGCAATCTCTTCCGTTGCCATAACGTGGACCGTCGCCGCTTCCTTCGGGTGGGTGACGAGAAAACCGTCAAGGGGCGGCAGCGCGGCCGGCAGGCCGACGAGAAAGTCGCCGCGGTCTACGATGAACGGTTCCACGTGCCGTTCCTCAAAAGGCGGCGGTGCGATGACGCGGGTTTCCGAAGCGAAGATGAACGGCAGGCGATACGGGTCATCGGTGTAGTAGTGCCGCCCACCGCCCCATTCCGCGATGCGGCTCAAGAGGGCGACGTCGGCATCGCCCACGCCCACGGTCGACACGGTGATGCCCTGGGAGCGCATCGCCGTCACCAGTTCTTCGAAGCCGCCTCCGGCCGTCTGTCCGTCGGAGAGGAGGATGATGTGTTTGACCCCTGCCTCCACCTGGCGCATCACTTCCCAGGCGGCTTCCAGGGCGACGAGGATGTTCGTTCCCCCGTCGGCCCGTAGACTGAGCACCCTGGCGGCGAACACATCCCTTTGCTGTACCGGCCCGAGGGGCACGATCCACTCCGGCCGGCTGTCGAAGGCGAGGACCCCGAGGGCGTCTCGAGCGCTCAAAGAGCCGACGACGCCCAGCACTGCTTCCTTGGCCAGATCCAGCTTACTCAGTCCATCCCCTCCGACCTGTTCGTTCATGCTCCCCGACTTGTCGATGACGAGGGCCATGGCGATGCCGGGCGAGAGGGCGTGCTCCGGCGCGCGAACCTGCAGCGGGGAGATCTCCTCCAGCAAAGTTTCCGCGTAACCGCCCAAGCCAAAACTGCTGTCGCCGCCGACGAGGACGAGTCCGCCGCCCAGTTCCCTGACGTACCGTTCCAGCTCCCGCAGTTGGCGCTCGGCAAAATGCGACGCCGGCACGTTATGCAGGACCACCGAGCCGTAGCCTGCCAGGCGCCCCGCGTCCAAAGGAATTTGCGCGCTTTGCACGTCCACCGCGAGGCCACGGGCATCCAAAGCGGTGATGAGGGGAAAGCTGGCCGCAGGATCCTCGGTCACCCAGAGCACATCGCTCCCGCCGGCGGCCACAACGACGCCTGTCCCCACGTTGTTTTGCGCGAATGTGTCGGCCGGGCCCTCGATCTGGACCCTATAGGTGGCGGTGCCCGTGTCCTGGACCAGGTCGGAGTATTCGAGTAAGTTGCGTCCCGGAGTTACCGTGACCACTCTCTCGTCGAGCAGCGTACCGTCTCGAAACAGATAGGCGCGGACCGCAGAGGACGTGGTGCTGAAGATGACCGCCCGTGCGGTAAACGGTTCATTCGGCCGGACGTTGCGGGGAAGTAGGAATGAATCGACAAGGAGCTCGCTGTCGGGAGGACTTCCCGCCGGCAGGACGTACACCGGCAAACCCTTAGGGCGCAAGTTGCTCGCTGCTTCAACGGCTGCGCCGAGTGTCTCCCGTCCGTCGGAGACGAGGACGATGCGCGCGCTGCGGCCGGGCGGCGAGAGAGAAGCGGCCACCCGCAGCGCCCGCTCGATGTCGGTGGCGCCGCGGTCCGGCAGAAGGGACAGGGGAGCGGGCAGCGTCTCGTCGGGCAGTTTGTATATAAGGGGCTCGGCACCGAAGAGTACGACACCCAGCCGGTCGCCGGGGCCTAGCAGCTGCTCCAGGCTGCGGGTGTACTCTTCAGCCAGCGCCTGGGCATCGGCCGCCATACTCTCCGACACGTCGAGCAGTAACAGCACGTCGGTCCCGGCGCGCCTTCCTACCCAATGGGGAAGTGCCAGTGCGAGGACGAGCAAGAGCAGGATTAGGCAGCGCAAGACAGCCACCTTGGTTCGCACGCGTCGTGGCACCGCATTTCCCGCGCGGGTCCACTGCAGCCACGCCAGGGGAACGAGCAGGAGGGCGATGAGCCAAGCAGGATGCAGGAAAACGATCAATCCGGCACACCACCTTTGCCGCGTCCCGGCCGGAACGCACCTTCGCGCCGGCGCAGCTTGAGCGGATTGCCGCCCCGGTTGCGGAAGAGCCAACCTTCTAAGAACAAGAGCGCGATCACGGTTACGGCGAGCGGCGGCCAAAGGGCGCGGGCAACGGACACGGCCTCCGGCGGCGCGCCGGCGTCTGCCGGGTTTACGGGATCGATACGGCGCGCGAGCGACGCTTCGCCTGCGGGAGGCAAGGGTGCAGGGGATACGGGCTGCCGTCCGGCTTCGTGCGCCAGCTGCAAGACTGCATCCATGAAGACGGGAAAGGCGACGCGCTGGGCAAAGTCGCTATCGTCCAGAGAAAAACCGACTTGGATGAGAGCGCCGTCATCACGGTCTTCCACCGTGACGAGGGGCCCCGCCGTCGACTCGACGAGCACGCGGGTGGCGCCTCCGACCGGCAGCGGCCTTGCCCGCAGCACGCGCACGCTGCTCCATTCGACGTAGCGCGTGAGGGGGTGTACCGGATCCCACCACACGATGACGGGCGCCTCGACCCAAGGTCCCGCGGAGGGCGGCGCGAAAACGAGCTGCGTGCCGGGGCGATCATCGTGCGGCAGCCGGTCGTAAACGCGCAGGTGGTACGGGTCGTCCGGCCCGACGAACAGTCGCACGTCGAAATCAACTTGGGGAAACACGCGGAGGACGTCTTCCAGGTGCCTGTTGCGCGGGCCGACGAGCGCGACACGGGTCGTTTCCAAGCCGCGCACTTCCATTTGGACCGCGTTGTCGAGGTCGAAGTGGTCCGTCACGTCGAGACGGGCGGTGAGCGCAGCGAAACCTTCCAAACGCACGGGGAAAGTGTAGGCTTGTTCTTGTCCCGGACCGAGAGCAAACTCGGCCGTGAACAGCGGAGATTCATCTGCCGCGACGCGGACCGTGCCGGACGCGTCGCGTTCCGAGAAGTTGCGTACGGCGACTAAAGCCTCGTATTGCAGCGGGTCTTCGCCCCTTCGGCGCGCGTCGAAGGCGGTGATCCCGACATTGAACGGCACATCGCCGCCCACGACGCGCACCGTGAGCCCGTCACGAGCAAGCAACGGTGCCAGCGCTTCCGGAGCGTCGCTTCCATCGGTCCAAAGGACGATCGTGCTCGGATCTTCACCGAATGTGGCGAGCAGATCGGCTGCTGCCGCCCAGTCGGCGCCGCCCGTCTCCGGCTCGGCCGCGAGCAAAGCGTTGACGGCCTCTTGACGGGACGGACCGTGGTAGAGAAGGCGCGGCGACGATCCCGCCAGGATGACCGCCCAGCGACCCGACTGGTCGCCCATGCTGGCCGCCGCCTGCCGGATCGCGACGTCGAACCGGTTCGGCGATACGTCGGTCGCGAGCATGCTGGCCGAGGCATCGACGATGTGCACGTGGAGGGCCGACTCGCCGCGCCATGTGAGGATAGGCTGGGCGGCAGCGAGTGCCAAGAGGAGAACGATGAGGAGGTGTACGAGCAGCAGAAGGGAGCGGACGATGCGCCGCCAGCGGGCCTGAAGCGACAGCGCTTCGGTCACAGTCTGCCACAGGCGCAGGCTCGGCACCTCTTGCTGCGTATACCGGGGGCGCAGGGCGTGGAATACGAGGACAAGCCCGGTCAGCGCCGTAAGTGCGAGGGCTAGCGGCGTGAGGAGCTGCATCAGCGCAGTACACCTTCCTTGCGCAGCGTGAGGAGGAGCAGGTGGTCCAAGGGCTCATCGCTCACCGCCAGCACGTACCGTACGGCCAGGCGTGCGCAGATCGAACGAATGGACGCGAGCCAATCGCGTAGCGCCGCATCGTAGAGCGCCAGGGTAGCGGGATCGAGTGTGACCTCGAGTTCCGCTCCGGTTTCGACGTCGCGCCATTCAAAGGCGCCTTCTTGGGGAGGAGCGAGTTCGGCGCGGGTGAGAACGTGTATGACGACCACTTCCCGCCCGGAGCCGCGCAGCAGTTTCAGCCCGGCGTGGAAACCTTCCGTGTCGTACAGGTCGCTCACAACGAACGTAAGGGCCGGCGCCGGCTGCTCGTGGACCCGGCGGGCTAGCACCTGTTCCATGTTTGTCCCGCCTTCCGCCGTACACGCGCCGACACTCGCCAGCAGGTCGGCTACATTCCGGCGTCCGGCCAGTGCGGGCACCGGGTATGCGAGCTGGTCGGAAAATCCTGCGAACTGCACGTGATGCCCGCTTTGCAGCGCCACGAAGCCCAAGGCGGCGGCGAGCGCTTTGGCGTACGCGAACTTGCCGGGCTCGGGCGAGGCCATGGACGCGCTGCGGTCAATCAAAATCTCGCAGCGGATGTTCTCCTCTCCCTCGTATACCCGTACGTACAGCTCATCAGTCCGCGCCGCCACGTGCCAGTCGATGCGCCGCTCATCGTCACCCGGATGGTACTCTCTGAAGTCGGCGAACTCCAGGCTCAAACCCGGGCGTGGGCTGCGCAGATCACCGTAGCGCGGGCCGGGCAGCGCCCGTCTCGTCACGAGCCGCAGGCCTTGCAGTTTTTGCAGCAAGCTTGAGGACAAGAGTTGGTCCGGCAGTGGGACCCCTCCTTCCCGCCGGAAAGTTGCACGGCCGGGCGTTCAGGCAACCGTCAGACCTCAACCGCTGCGAGCAGCTCGGCGATGATTTGATCTGCGGTTATGCCTTCCGCATCGGCTTCGAACGTCGGGATGAGGCGGTGGCGCAGCGCCGGATACGCAGCCCACCGCACATCCTCGAGGGCTGCGTTATACCTGCCGGAAAACAGGGCGCGCGCCTTTGCCGCGAGGAGCAGTGCCTGGGCGCCGCGGGGACTCGCACCGTACCGCACGTAGCGCCGCACCGGTTCAGGAGCCGTCGGATCGGAAGGATGCGTGGCCATGACAAGGCGCAGCGCGTAGTCCTTCACGACCGTGGGTACCGGCACGGCCCGCACGATGTGTTGGACTTCGAGCAAGCGCCGTGCATCCAACACCGGCTCGGGCGGCGGCTGCGGCACCCCCGTCGTGCGGTCGACGATTTCCCGCAGCTCGTCAAAGGTGGGCCGGGGCGTGGTCAATTTGAAGAAGAACCGGTCGACCTGCGCCTCGGGCAGGGGATACGTCCCTTCCATCTCGATCGGGTTTTGGGTCGCCAGAACAAAGAACGGCTCCTCCAAAGCGTGGACGCGCCCCGCCAGAGTCACCCGGTGCTCCTGCATCGCTTCGAGCAAGGCGGCTTGGGTCTTCGGGGTCGTACGGTTTACCTCGTCCGCGAGCACCAGCTGAGCGAAAATCGGGCCCGGCTGGAACCGGAAGGTACGCTGGCCGTCTTCTCCTTGCACGAGGATGTTGGCGCCTAAGATGTCCGCCGGCATCAGATCGGGGGTGAACTGAATGCGGGAAAAGGATAGATCGAGCACGTGGCTAAGGGTGCGGACGAGAAGGGTCTTGCCCACGCCCGGCACGCCTTCCAAGAGCACGTGGCCGCCGCACGCGAGGGCCGTCAGCACGCCGTCTACGACTTCCTCTTGACCGACGACAACCCGTGCGATGGCGGACTTGACAGCACCGATGTCCCGTTCGATGCGTTCTACGGCCTCGTCGGTGATGTGATAGGCTTCTGCCATGTCGCTTCTTCCTTCCGTGGCGGCATCCGTTTTAATCGCTGCCGGCCAGCTGTTCAAAGTAGCGCCGGACGAGTGCCCTCAGGTGTGGAGGGACTTCTTCGTGTAGCACGGTGGCCTCGTACCCGGGGATGATGGCGGCGTCCCCGGCCGGGGCGGAAATATGCGGCGCCGCATCTTCCAACGGCGTCGTCAGCCGGTCCAGCCGCTCCACCGTGGCTTGCGAGGGATCGAGCTGCCCGGAGAGGCGTTCGCGGGTTCCGTCCGTCTCGAGCCGGTCGGAGGGAGCGGTGTCATCATCCCCGGACGAACCTTCTCCCGTCCCCGCCCTGTCGCCCTGTTCACCCTCGTCGCTGCTATCAGGCGTTTCGAGGGGACCCGGGACCGGCTGCACTTCCGTCTCATCCCAAATCACGTCGTCTTCCGGCAAGCCTTGGCCACCCTGTTCCCTATCGCTGCCGTCCCGTCCTTCCTCGTAACCGCCGTCGGGTCCCTCGTGCCCCTCGCCTATGTCGTGCTCAGGAGCGTCCTGAGGTGGGACCGCAGCGTCCGAAGGGCCGGGTTCGGACGGCGAATGGGGTTGTTCGCCGCGCTGGCCGGGAGCGGGCGGTTCGGGCGGAGCCGAGCGGGCTGGTTCAGTCCGGGTACCGTCGTCGCCTCGGTGCAGATCGGCTGGCGAGAACGGATCGAGGGACGCGCCGAGCTGCTCCTCAAGGCGGGAGAGCTCCGCACGGAGTTCATCCAGGGTCAGCTCACCCCGGGCCAAACGCTCCGCGAGTTCTCGCAGGATTTCGCTGAACCGGGCCAGATCGGGGCGGTCCTCTGCGGCGGCCTGCTCCATGAACAAGTCGGAGAGGAGATGCAATTCTTCGATCTGTTCTTGCACGGCTTCCGTCGTCAGCGGGTCGGTAGCGGAGCCGCGGTACGCCAGTTCCTCGGGCAATGCGGTGTGAAGGACGAATACGAGCAGGAAAAGCGGCGGCAGGAGCAACGACTTCCTCGGCATGCGATAGGGGACAATGCGGCGCGGGTCAATGTCGGACGCAAGGCAGGCCGCATCTGCCTGGAGCCGACGAATCAGGACAGGCTGAGCCCGGTCTAGGCTGCTGAACTCCGTGGCTGCGGTGACCCGTTCTTGGAGCCCGAGCTGCGAGTCGATGAGAAAGGCCGCGTCCAGCCGCGATTGGGCGCGGTCCCACCGGACGAAGAGGATGATCAGGCCCGTCAAGCCGCTGAGCCACCAGAGCGCGTACGCAGGCAAGGGCAAGACGAGACTGGCCACGAGAAGGAGCGCGCATACGGCCGAAGCTGCGACCATGCCGCTCACCGCAGCCTGTAGCAACGACAACAGACGTAGGCGTCTGCAAACGGCGTCAAGACGCTTTTGAAGGTCGCGGTCCATCATGGCCGACACCTGCCTTCCGCTGCGGCGCCTCCCTCGCTGCCTGTGCCCCGACGGGTGCGCGCTGTGGCCCCAGGGCTTCCTCCTTGGGCCGGTGGGCGAGACGACCGAGACCGGCCGTGGGGTCGGTTACGCCTCTTCGGCCGTACCGCCTGCTTTCTCGGCCTCCAAAGCGGCTTCCTGCTTTTTTGCCTGCCGGGCGAATATAGCGCCGAGGGTTGTGATCGATAGGACCGGGAACAGGAAAACAAGGGCCACCAAGCCGAACCCTTCGATCACCGGGCTGCGCCCTGCGATGACACCGGCTGCGCCCAGGGAAATAGCCAGAATAAACGTGGACGTCACCGGGCCCGTTGCAACTCCGCCCGCATCGAAGGCGACTCCGATGAACGACGGGGGCGCAATGAGGGATAAGATAAAGGCGATCGCATAACCCGGTATCAGAATCCACAAGAGCGGGATGCCCCAAAGCACTCTGGCCATGGCGACTGCAACCGCCACGCCGACCGCGGCCGCGGTTGCCGGCAGGAAAAGGCGAGGTGGAATGGATCCCGCCGAGACGCGGTCTACCGTATGGGCCATCACGATGACCGATGGTTCGGCGAGGGCCGCGATGGTTCCGAAGAGAAGCCCGAGCGGAATTAACGTCCAGGCCCAGTTTCCTTTGCCGATCGTCTCGCCAATGAACTTGCCGACGGGCTCGAAGCCGACGACGACGCCTTGCAAGAAAAGGGCGAGCCCCACCAGTGTCATGATGAAGCCTACTGCCGTGCGCCGTACTTCTTCACGGGTCATCCGGGAGAGGAAAAAGTGGGAGATCAACGCTACCGCGATGAGCGGGATCAGCGCGTAGAATACCTGTTGGATGTGGCCGAGAAACCCGTCGAAGACACCCAAAGTCAATAACACTCCTTTAATTGCTGCCGTGTATTATCCGTAGACGAGGCCCAGAATCAGGACGCCCAAGATCGGTCCGAGCGCCGCCGTCGATAAGAGGCCGAAGCTCGAGGCCATGCGGTCCTTCGTGCTCAATACCGATGCTACGCCGACGCCGAAGGCAAGCACGAAGGGGACGATAAGCGGCCCTGTAGCCACTCCGCCGGCGTCGAACGCGATAGAGATGAACTCCGGCGGAACGAATTGGCTGAGGACAAAGGTCGCGAGATAACCACCGGCGAGTACGTAAGCAACCGGGACCTCGAATACGACGCGCAGAACGCTGACCGCGGTGAAAATGCCCAGCCCTAAGGCTACCGACATCATCAGAATGCTGGACGGGATGGCACCTTCCGAGGCGTTATTCACGTATTGGGCGAGCACCTGCGCGTCCGGATCAGCGATCGTCGCGAAAGTTCCTATCATGAGAGCAAAAACAAGCAGCAGCCACAAACCCTTGGGTGGCAGCACCGCACCGATGCGCTCGCCGATGGGCACGAGGCTAAAATCGACGCCCACCAAAAAGAGCACCATGCCGATGTATATAAACAAAGCGCCGACAAGGAAGCGCCAGAAGTCTTGCGTTTCCATCGGGAGCACCGTGAAGTGCAGCAGCACCACGGCCAAGATGATCGGTCCGACGGCCCTGGCGACCTCTTTGCCAACCTTTTGCAAATGCTGCAATACTCCGCCACCCTTTCGACCATTATAGAGCGTTCAACCGGAAAAACGTATAGCAAACGTTACTTCGACACCGGCCGTAAAGATCCTAGTCAGCTCTGGGACTGCCCGTGGGGACGCGTTTGTTGCGGTGTGGATGCCCTTACCGCCCAACGCCGCAGGTCCAACCAGGCTAAGGCAAGGCCGGTGACCGAAAGAAGAAGGACAGGATAAAGCACCGTCGCGGCGGACAGCGGCGTTTCGCTGCCCGGACCCGCGAGATGCCTCACCACACGGGCCGGACTCCCCCCGATCATCGTGGTCAGCGCGGCGCTCGGCGGATCGAACGGGAGCAATGGAGCGAGAAAGCCCACCGTCCAAAGTCCGGTCAGAAGCCAGGCTCTGGTGCTTCGGCTGGTTACTCGGCCCGTAGCCCACACACCCCAGAATGTGAGTGCTGCCGCTAAGAGCAGCCAGTACCCGTACAAGCCGCCGAGCGGAAACGGATTGGCGGCCAGCCGGGATACCACGAGCAAGAGTGGAGTGACGACGGCACACCACATGAGGTTTGTGCCAAAGGCCGCGAGCAACTTGCCTGCTAGTACCGCCACCGGCGGTGCGTGGGCGTAGCGTATCCAGTCGGCCGGCTGTACATCGTCGGGTCGCGAGGCGGTGTGCGCGGCCGTGCGCAAAACCTCGTATCCAGCGACGAGCGTGGCCAGAAGCACCGACCAGACGGGCAGCGGGGGCGAGGCCGGTGCAGCCAGCACATACGACGTAGGCCAGCCCAACAATACGATGACGCCGAGGGCGAGGGGATAGAACAGGACCAGCGTCTTAAGGCGTTCCCACACAAAAAGCCCGCGGAAATCGTGCATGAACACTTCGATCAACGTGTTGATGGCTTTACCTCCTACGATGCGCTGCCGGAAAGGGCGATGTCGAACAGCAGCACGTGCGTGGCCCGTGCCGCGGCCTGCGGAGCCAAGCTCAGCTCGACGTCTGCCTGCATGACTCCCAGGAGAAAGCCGTCATCCAGGGGCCGGTCGCCGGCACCCGCTTGGAGCCGCTGCACCACGAGGGCTGCCAGGAGTTCCGGAAGTTGTGGGTTCAACTCGGATCCGCCGCGGCGCGCGATGTCATTGGCCACGGCCGTCCCCAGCCACTGCGCCCCCGGACGGCCCGCGGCGTGTACCCCGGCCGGATAGGCGTATTCCACCGTCTTGCCCGGCGGCAAAGGACCCAAATAGGCGAACAGACTCGGGTGTACGTAATACAGGTGCTCGATCGTTTGAGGGGTTCCGTTGGTCACGGTGAGTGTGTAATTGATCTCCCGCAGCGTAAGCCGAGTCTGCAAATCGATCTTAGTCGGGGCCAGCGAGAGAAAGCGTCCCATCGTCCGGGGCGGGAGGTGCGCCTCGAGGACGCCCTGTTCCACCTGCACGAGCGTGAGGTCTGGATCGTCCGTATCGAGCGAGATCAGCTGGGTCGGCGCTTGGGTCCACCCTCCGCCGGCTTGCCTTACTATCCACGAGTCGCTCGACTCCGACCTGAGACCGTGGAAGCTCCAGCGCACTCCGTGCCCGGTCGGGTCCGTCACGCTGACCGTAAGTTCCGCGGCTCCGTGCCGCATAAGATCGGCAAAAGGACCGGTGATACGCGCAGCCCCCAGTGAAAACACAGCGGCGACCGTGCACAGCGTCAGCACCGCCCTACCCGGCCGAGGACCTTTCCGGTTGACCCACCACAGGCTGAACGTCAGCACGGCCAGGTAACCGAGCAGCAATCCACCCGGTACCCACCGGCTGGGCAGGGGAAGTCTGGTAGCCCGGATGAAGCGCCATACGGCCGACTCCGCGCCGTGCAGCCCCGCTGCGACAGGGCGCGCCGTCCGCAAAAGATCGCGGGCGAGATCTCCTAAGCCTTGCCACCCCATGCGGTTCAAGGCCGCGGGATCAAACGTCAAGAGGAAAATGCTTCCCCGTCCGTAGGCAGCGTGGGACACGAGGACTGCCTCGCCCGACCGGGACAGCACCGAGGAGGTTTCCGGCCGGGCCTCCCACACGATGAGGTCTGCATCCTCGGGAAAGGGCGGATACCGCGTCGGCGGCGCGCCGGCGGGCAGACGCCGTGTGGCGCCGGACAGGCCGAACGCGCTCAGGAGCTGCCGCAGGGCCGCCGGTGCGCGGAGAGCCTCCGTGCTGGAACCGCCCGCCAAGATGAGCGTTCCGCCTGCAGCCACCCAATCGGCCAGTGCCTGGGCTTGGGCGACGCTCAGCGCCCCCAAGGGAAAGGTGCCGCTGACCGCAACTGCGCTGACGCCGTGGTACCCGAGCCATAAGCCGGGAAGCGCCTGCGGCCTTTCCACGTAGGCGACCGAGAGCCCGGCCAGTTGTCCGCGGACCGGCGCGGCCGCGGTAAGGTGCCGCGTGAGCCACGACCAATCTTGGCCCGAAGGGTCGAGGGCCAATACGAGGCCTTCGGGTACGACGCGCCGGGAAAGGTCGAGGGTCGTAGCCGTGAGCAGCTGCCCGTTGCGGTTGCGTAGTTCAATGTGAACCGGGTGGTACGCATTGGACAGCAACGGATAAAGCTCGGTATGTACGCTGGAGCCGCCCGCTAGCCTGATCGTCCTTTGGTACGTCGTTGCATGGGAAAGCGCCGTGAGGGGACTGCCGTGGCGGACGACCACGCTGAGCCGGACTTCCTCGGGTCCACCCGCCGGACGGGTGTCCGTCAATACGATGCGGACCGGCGTCCAGTATCCCGTGCGGAAGCGCCCGCCGTAACCGAAATCGACGCGCATCTCGACACCGCCTCCCGCGGCGATGACGGGATCGGCGCCCTGCGCCTGTGCGCGGATCCGGGGAGCCGGCCACGGTGCAGCTCCAATCGCCACGAGGAAGAAGGCTGCGGCGACGAACATCGCTACGGCTTCCGAGAGCTTTGTACGAGGGCGCAGCGCAGGTCACCTCCCGGCTAAGGACGACTGCAGGTGTCGGGTTTGCGCTTGGAGACGTGCGGAGGCTAAATACATTCTACCATAAGAAGCCTGCACCCGAGCCTTGCGGGCTCCGCCGGGCTCACACCGTGGAGAGCCAGTCAGGCTACGACTGGTTCTCATCACCGCTGGGTGAGTAGGTTGGGTGCGCTGACCCCCCCCGGTTCCCTTGGCCCAGCCTCCGAAAGAAAACCATAGATTTCATGACGCGCCTTTGGTATACTACGCGAGTTAGATTTGCAAAGGGAGGGCGTTCCCTTGCAACTGTGGGTGACCGAACCCCAGACGTCGGACGTGGCACTGAGCTTCAAGGTAGTCAGCACCCTGCATTCGGAGCAGACTCCGTACCAGCGCTTGGACGTGGTGGAGACGGAGCGTTTCGGGAAGCTGCTGCTCCTCGACGGCATGGTGCAGACTACGGAACGGGACGAGTTCGTCTACCACGAAATGATTACCCACCCTGCTCTGCTCACGCACCCGTGCCCGCGACGGGTAGCGGTCATCGGTGGAGGCGACGGGGGCGCCGTACGCGAAGTGCTCAAACACGACACGGTAGAACGGGTGACCCTGGTCGAGATCGATGAAAAGGTGATCGCGGCTGCACGGCGTTTCTTTCCGTCTATTAGTTCCGGACTGGACAACCCTCGCACCACGGTGCTGGTGGAGGACGGAATCCGGCACATCCGCGAGACGAAAGGCGCCTACGACGTCGTGTTGATCGACTCCACGGAACCTGTAGGAGCGGCCGTTGGTCTTTTCTCGCAGAGTTTCTACGAGTCACTCTACGAAGCCCTGACCGACGATGGCCTGATCGTGGCACAGACGGAATCGCCCTTCTACAATGCCGATCTCATCCGCGACACGAACCGGGCCCTCCGGGCCGTGTTCCCGCTTGTCCGTCTGTATTTGGCCTTCATTCCTACGTACCCGAGCGGTATGTGGAGCTTTACGATCGCTTCGAAGGTGCACGATCCTTTGCAGGTCGATCCCGGCCGCTTTCCGGACCTCAGCACGCGGTACTTTACACCGGCCGTCTTCCGTGGTGCTTTCTGCCTCCCGCGGTTTGTAGAGGAGTTGACGGTGTAAAGGAGAAGTCTCGTCTGGTATTGACCCGGGAACAGAAGGGGGCGTGGACGTCGTGACGCACGCGGGACGTTTCATCGGCAGCGCCGAGGAGCCGGCCGGCACCGCGGTCGCATTGTTCGGCGCTCCCTTCGACGGCACGACGAGTTTCGTGCCCGGCACCCGCTTCGGACCGCACCGTATCCGTGAAGTTTCCGACGGCATCGAGACGTACAGCCCCCGGCTCGACCGCGATCTCGAGTCCATCTCCTTTTATGACTGGGGCGACCTGGAGCTCCCGTACGGAAATCCGGTAGCTGCCCTGGAGCGCATCGAGGACTTTGCCCACTCGCTCTTCGACGCGGGACGCACGCCTTTCATGTTGGGAGGCGAGCACCTGGTTACACTGCCGGCGGTGCGGGCTGCCCGGGCGGCCTTTCCGGAATTGGTCGTGGTCCAATTTGACGCTCACGCCGATTTGCGTGAGGATTATATGGGAGAGCCCGACTCGCATGCTACGGTGATGCGCAGGGTGGTCGACCTTGTAGGAGGCGATCGCCTTTTCCAGGTAGGCATTCGCTCCGGCACGCGCGAGGAGTTTCAGTACGGGCGCCGGCACACGAATTTCTTTCCCGGCGCTTTCGACATGGCCACGATGTACCGCATTGCGGAGGCGGTGGCGGGCCGTCCCGTTTACATTACCGTCGACATTGACGTGGTCGATCCGGCGTTCGCACCGGGCACGGGGACGCCCGAAGCCGGTGGCTGGACTCCCAATGAGCTCTTCGAGGCCATCTACGCTCTGGCAGGGATAGACGTCATCGGATGCGATATAGTTGAGGTGTGCCCGCCTGCGGAGCACGGAGTCATCACCTCCTTGCTCGCGGCGAAACTGGTACGGGAGATGCTCCTCACGTTTGCGGACGGTCCGTGAGCCCCGGGCCAGGAGGCGGGCGCCGGGGCTTATGAGGAGCGGAGGGTGCGCTCGGTCCGGGCTTCGTTTTGTAGGAGTGAATGTGTATGGCTTTCGGTTGGATAGGCAAGGTTATCGGGACTGAGTTCGGCCGGGCCGGACGCTCCATCGTGCAGGCCGTGCGGCTTTTCTACGATTACATGGGCCTCAGCGTCTTGGTCAGCGTGTTCTGGTACGGTCTAGGATTCTTGCCTGTCCAGTTTTTCGTCGAGTTGACGCGTGTGGTAGCGCAGCGGGTGCAAGAAGAACCTCAGCTGGTCGGTTCCATGGTCATCGCGGGGCTTACCGTCGCACTGGTGACGATCTTGTGGGCCGCGCCTGTGACGGCATCCGCCTACGCCGCCGTCTACTCATTGATCACGCAGGAAGGATTCTACGTGCGGGATCTTTTCCTTGGCATCGGGCGCTACTACAAGAAGGCTGTCGCCACCTCGGCCATCGCCTTTGTCGTCCTTGCAGTGCTGTTGGCTAACCTGTGGTTCTACATCAACAATCCGAGTGCCGTCCTGAGGTGGATCAGCATCCTATTCCTGTACTTGATTGCCTTTTGGATCATGGGCATTCAATACCTTTTTCCCTTCGTCGTGCAGCAGGACGTCGGCGTGCTCAAGACGCTGCAGCGCACGGCGCTCGTGGCATTGGATAACGTAATCGTCTCCTTTCTGTTGACGCTCGCCGGCGCCGTGTTCCTCGTGGTGTGCCTCATTCCCCTGGTGCCGATGGTCTTGCTGTACATGGGATTCACCGCGGCGCTGCACAACTTTGCGCTCAGAGAGATTCTCAAGAAGTACGACGATCCGCCGCCGGGGGCTGCTGTCTGAAAGGACATGAGCCCGTCGCCGGGGTTGCGTCACGACTTGCAGGTTAGGGGAGTGTTATCACCTTGAAGTATATTTTCGTAACGGGTGGAGTCGTATCGAGCTTGGGGAAGGGGATCACCGCGGCATCCCTCGGACGCCTGCTTAAGAACCGGGGCGTGCGCGTGGCGATCGCCAAACTCGACCCGTACCTGAACATAGATCCGGGAACAATGAGCCCGCTGCAGCACGGCGAGGTTTTTGTCACCGATGACGGCGGCGAGACGGACCTCGATTTAGGACACTACGAGCGCTTCATCGACACGAACCTGACGAAAGACTGCAGCGTCACCACCGGGCAAATCTATTGGGATATTCTACAGAAGGAACGGCGCGGCGAATTCCTGGGCGGTACGGTCCAGGTCATTCCCCACGTAACGAATGAAATCAAGTCGCGTATCTTTCGCATCGCAGGCCCGAACGACGCCGACGTGGTGATTGTCGAGATCGGAGGGACGGTGGGCGACATCGAGAGCCTCCCCTTCCTCGAGGCGATTCGCCAGATGAAGTCCGAGGTCGGGCGGGACAACTGCCTGTATATCCACGTCACCTTGGTGCCGTACGTCGGAGCGGCCGGCGAGCTCAAGACGAAGCCTACGCAGCACAGCGTAAAGGAGCTGCGTAGCATCGGGATTCAGCCCGACATCATCGTCTGCCGGTCGGAGCGCCCCATCTCGGACGACATCCGGGAGAAAATCGCCCTCTTCTGCGACATCCCCTCGGAAGCCGTTATCCCCAACATGGACGCCGACACGATCTACGAACTGCCCCTCGTCTTCGAGCAGGAGGGCCTCGACGATCTCGTTATCCGCCGGCTGGGCCTCGAGGCGGGCGAAGGCGATATGGACGAGTGGCGGAAGATGGTCGAGCGTATCAAGAATCCTGCGCGGGCGGTGCGGATCGGCATCGTGGGCAAGTACGTGATGCTGCCCGATGCGTATTTGAGTGCGGCGGAAGCTCTGCGCCACGCCGGAATCAGCAACGACGCCCGCATCGACATCGAGTGGATCAACGCGGAGGACGTCGCGAGGAATAGCGACGAGGCTCTCGCCGGCCTGGACGCCGTCTTGGTGCCGGGAGGGTTCGGCCATCGCGGGTTTGAGGGCAAAGTCGCAGCCATTCGTTACTGCCGGGAAAACAAAGTGCCGTTTCTGGGGATATGCTTCGGTATGCAGGCGGCCGTAGTCGAGTTCGCCAGAAACGTGTGCGGCCTGGCCGGTGCGAACAGCGCGGAAATCGATCCGAACTCGCCCCATCCGGTCGTGACGCTCGGGGCCGGTCAGGAGGGCAAAGAGGGTTCCGGCGGCACTATGTTCTTAGGACTGGCACCCTGCGACCTGGCGCCGAATACACTGGTCCACCGGATATACGGTGAAAGTGTGATCTATGAGCGGCACCGGCATAGATATGAGGTGAACAATGCGTACCGTGACATACTAACCGACGCGGGACTGGTGATTTCGGGTACGGCGATGAAGACGGGAAGCGTGGAGATCATCGAGCTTCCGGATCACCCTTGGTTCGTCGGGGTGCAGTTCCATCCGGAGTACAAGTCGCGGCCGAACCGGCCCCACCCGCTTTTCCATTCCTTCGTCGAGGCGGCCTTGGCACACAGAGGTGCGAGCGCGACGCGCCGCGCCGTGCAATGACGGGAACAGAGGCCTACCCCCGGTCCGTGGATCGGACTTGCGCTATCTGATATACTGAAGGTAGGCCTCACATATGTGACCTGGGGGTGACCCGATATGGTCAGGATGAAAGTCAAGGTCGTAGGGCTGGAACAGCACACGCTCAACCCCGTCGTCATCATTACCGATCCCGACGAGACCGGGTACCTTCCTATCCTCATCGGTCCGTCCGAAGCGTACGCGATCAGCCAGGGGTTGGAAGGAAAGCGGATGCCTCGACCCATGACGCACGATCTTTTGAAGAACACGATCGAGGCACTCGGTGCGACGGTCGAACGTGTCGTCATACATGACTTGCGTGAGGAGACATTTTACGCCCGCATCTATCTGAAGACCGAGCGGGGAGAAATCGATCTGGACGCGCGGCCGAGCGATGCAATCGCCCTCGCGCTGCGTGCGGATGCGCCGATTTACATCTCGGAGGAACTCGCGGCCAAGGCCGTGCATTCCAACCGGGTAGAAGACCCCGAGATGGAAGCGTTTCGCCGCTTCCTCGACTCCGTGAGTCCGGAAGACTTCCAGCGCAACATTCAAGGCTAAACCGATCGCGTCGCGGCGGGGCCGCACCCTTGAAGCCGCCCCGCCGCGCTGATTTACCGCACAAACCTCCGGATTTCTGCAGGATTTGCCAAGACCGGCGGCGAACCGTACAGTGTCCCGGAACGTAATCTACAGCCGGCCGGCCCCACCTTCGGTTACAACGTCAAGAATCAGGGTAGGCTACCCGATGTGCGGTCCCTGCCTTCTTTAATCCATAGAATCTCCCAGACTCTCCCTAGACTGCTTTTTCAGGTAGATTTTTTGATTCGTCAGGAAGCCGCCCTTTGCGGTTCCAAGGAGGATATTCGGTGAACATCGCAGAGTTACAATCGATGACTCTATCCGAGCTGCAAGCGATCGCGAGGGAACTAAAGGTAAGCAACCCGAGCAAATTGCGGAAGCAGCAGCTCATCATGGAGATCCTGAAGGCAGAGACGGAGAAGGAAGGGCTCATCTTTGCCCAGGGTATCTTGGAGATCTTACCCGACGGGTACGGCTTTTTGCGTGTCAACAACTACGTGCCCGGACCGGACGACGTATATGTATCGCCCTCGCAGATCCGTCGCTTTTCGCTGCGCACGGGCGATTTGGTGTTAGGCCAAGTGCGCAAGCCGAAGGACGGTGAACGCTACTACGCCCTTCTGCGCGTAAAGGCGGTCAACATGCTCGATCCGGAGAAAGCCCTTCACCGACCGCACTTTGATGATCTCACGCCGATCTATCCGAACGAGCGGCTGCGGCTGGAGACGCCCGACGGCGGGGACGTCGCCACGCGGCTCATCGACATCGTCTCGCCCCTGGGCAAGGGCCAGCGCGGCATGATCGTGGCCCCTCCTAAGGCAGGAAAGACGACGGTTCTCAAGAAGATTGCCAACAGCATTACGACGAATCACCCTGAAGTTGAGCTGATGGTGCTCCTCATCGACGAGCGTCCCGAGGAAGTTACCGACATGGAACGCTCCGTCCAAGGGGAAGTGATTAGCTCGACGTTCGATCAGACGCCGGAAAACCACGTGCGCGTCGCCGACATGGTGCTCGAGCGCGC
>JAAYLA010000114.1 GCA_012522135.1 Bacillota bacterium
CGCTTCACGACCCGGTAGCGCAATATCGGCAGGCCGGCAGCCCGAAAAACAGCCTTCATGAGGACTTTATCCATGCCTACCGCCGATGCCGCCACTCCGGAGCCCACATACGGAACATCCGCCAGCTCGAACAAACCTTGGATGCATCCGTCCTCGCCGTACGTGCCGTGCAGGACCGGAAAAAAGACGTCAATCGGTTCGATGGCCTCCAGCAACTGTTCGCCCCCGTCTAATTGGATGAGCTGCCCTTTGCTGGCGTCGGGGCGCAGGACGGCGTGCACCGTCTGCTTCGCCGCCTTCTCGGTTCCCGCAAGCACGGCCAGGGGGTCTCCTCCTACGAGCCACCGCCCGTCCGTCGTAATCCCAATGGGCACGACTTCATACTTTTCCGGGCGCAAAGCGGCAATGATGGACCGGGCGGACATCAGGCTGACTGCATGTTCTCCTGAGCGTCCCCCGAATAGGACCCCGACGCGTATCCGACGTGTCACGCTAATTCCTCCTGTAACGGGCAAGAGTTGGACGAGGGCTTCGGCGCTCGCATCGACACCGGCTGAATAATCCAGAAGCCACCCCGCCTCAGACTAGCGTATGCAGGGGTGGCTCGCCGTGATTTGGGTCACGTCATGCCGGGCGCTGATCACTTTATGCTGCCGGCCGGGACATTATGAAGCTGCATCCGGCTCGGCGTCCCGTATGTGGACGGGGCTGTAGCCGCGCAGGAAATGTTCGACAACCTGACGCACCTCTCTGCGCGTCTCGTCAGCGTCGAATTTCCCGTAAACCTCGACGATCTTCGTCTCCCGGTCGACGTCGATGCGGGTGATGACGGCATGGTTCGATCCGAGCTGGCGAGGTACGTACACCTGCAGGCCTTGGATGGTCAGATCGACAGGGTCCACGCGATAAAACCTGCGCAAAAAACCGTTTTGCAGCCATTGGAAGACGATGTTGAAAAGCAGGCCCGAAATGGCGATGGGGATGAGCAAGATGTAGAAAGCCATCGGATCGCCGACGAGGTGATTCACGATGACGCCGACCAAAATGGGAATTCCGATGAGTCCGATTACCTGATGGATGCCGAGGCGCACGGCCCGGTGCCTGGTCTCGAACGTCAGATACCAATCGGCCCGGCACGATAAAGCGCGCAGGTACGCAAACAGCACACCGAGTCCGCCGACTGCGATGCTGTACAGCCAGGCGACCGAAGCGTAGTCACCCCAGCCCTGCAGTAAGTTGCCAAGCGCCATTTGGAACTTGCTTTCGTCCGTTCCCGGCGTCGTCGTACCGAACAAAGCCTGCCACACGAAAAGGACCAAATAGATGAGCAGGGGCAGCCAAGTGATCAAGAAGCCTGCCAAAAAACCGCTGCCCAGGATCAGTCCCCGCGGCGCGTGAGCGGCCATGGCATCCTCCTTGGCCAGCTCAAAGGCGCGCTCGTTCAGTATGCCCTCGTGCTCCATGATGCGGAACCCTCCCCTTTCCGCGTGCTCCCGTCCCATTGAGTATACGCTTCCCCGCCCGCGGCTTCCTTCACGAACGGTCTGCGAGCAGCCGGCTCAGGCGTCCGGTCATGACCAGGTGGCGCACCTCGGCGACCTGTCCGATAAACCGCCCGTCGAGATACACCTGGGGAACGCTTTGCAGTCCCGACAAGAGAGCGAGCGCTTCCCTGCTGTTGGGAATGTCCGACACGTCGACCTCTTCAAAAGCCACATCCGCCTGACGCAATAAGGCTTTCACGGCGGCGCAGTCAAGGCAACCTGGCACCGTGTACACGCGAATGCGAGCTTTGGTCACTGGCGATCCTCCTCCCCCGGCAATAAAAAAAAACGGGGAAAGGCCCTAGGATTCGGGCCAATCCCCATCATACCATACGACTTTGCTTCCGGTGCAGCCGGCGCGATTACGGACGTATATCGAGCATCAGGTGCATACCGCCCGGGTACATGCCGTCGTTGGTCACGTAGCGCAAATTGTGGGCGTGGAACGGATACAGACCTGCCTTCCGCGGCGTCACTTCGATGTCGTACCGCTCGCCCGGTGCGATATCGAGGGTATCCTTTTCGTAGGGCAAAGGCACTGGTTTTCCATCGCTCTCCACTACCATGAAGCTGGGTCCGTGCATGTGCATCGCGACGTTGCTGTAGGCTGCGTTGATGAGGCGGATGCGCGTCGTCTCGCCAACTTTCAAGGTCAAAGTCGGCACGTCGGGGAACGCCCGGCCGTTGAGCAAGAAGTAATTGTGGTTCGGCTCGTACCGGGTGGCCATCGCATCGACGTTGCTGTCCCAGTCGTCGAGGATCAAGGTGTACTCGTTCGCCCACGTCACCGCTTCCGGGTCTTTCGGCTCGATGATGATCGCGCCGTACATGCCCATGTCCACGTGGCGGTAGCTGTCGACGTGACAATGATACCAGTAGGTTCCGGGCGCCTCGGCTACCCACTCGTAGACCCTGGTCTCACCGGGCATCACGGCTGCGCTCGTGTGGGGCACGCCGTCGTGTTCTTGATCCGCGTAGATGCCGTGCCAGTGGATCGTATGGGGCTGATGGTGCGTGTTCGTAAAGTGCACGCGTACGATATCGCCTTCTTGCACCCGGATGGTCGGTCCGGGCAGGATGCCGTTAAATGCCCAAGCCGTCACGACCACGCCGTCGATGAGCTCGTGCTGGACCTCCTGGATGTCAAGGGCGAACTCCTTCACGTTGCCCTCGACCCGGAACGGCTGCAGTTCAACCAGGCCTTCGGGCTTCAGACTGTAAAGGTCGGGATAGGCGTCGACGAGTGCCTGCATGGAAAGGGCCGGCGCCGCGTCGTGCGTATGGTCGTGCTCCACCTCGGCGTCGGTCGGTTCGGTGCTCGGCACGCTCGCCGCAGCCGCGGCCACGGCCTCACTGTCAGCGGTGACGGTCACGCTGCCCACCATGCCCATCAAATAGTGGCCTGCCACGGTGCAGACATAGGCAAACTCGCCTTCCGTGTCGAATACGTACTCCCAGCTTTGTCCTTCCTGAAGTTCGGGCGACTCGAACAGGGGCGTATGATCCTTGCGCCCGACGTCGGCGACGGTACCCTGTACGACGTTGTGAGGCGTGGGATCCTCGTTCACGAACCGGACGCGGGTTCCGGGCGCCACGGTAATATGCGCCGGTTCAAATTTGAAGTTCTTGATGGTAACTACAACTACCTCGCCGTCGTCCGCAGCGACGTTGCCCGTTTGCGCCGCCTGACCGGAAGCACTTCGGGGACCCGACCCGCAGGCGGCCAAGACCAGGGCCAACGAGACGAGGAGCAAAGCCAGGATGAGGCGGTGTTGCGCGCGGACCATTGCCTTCCCTCCAGACAAAGGAGACAAGTCACCCCTGTACTGTTTCCATGGGACCAGTGTACTCGGAAGGCGGCAGCAGCTTTAGAGACGAATGTTCGCATATTCACCGAGAGCCGTCCCGGATATGTTCGGACCTTCGCCTCTTGACAAATCCCATAAATTCTGATCGCATCCCGGGAACCGAGCGTCCGCTGTCGGAATGTTCTGTGAGTCCAGGTCGCGGCAGGCTTAGAGCACTTGTTTCACGTAATGAACGCCTCGTGGACTCATCCTCGAAAAGCCATCAACGTGCGGGAGGTGCCTCACTATTGACGAAGAGGCGCAAGAGGACCGAGACCAGCGCCTTCGGTGTGTCAAAACGAGAAAGCCACGACTCGTCGGCATTCTACCAGAGCCGGCTTTATGAAGGGCAAGTGATCGAAGAGGAGACCGGACCGGAACAGGCGGCTCCCGACGATGTCGTCAACCGCATTTATGCAGCGGACAGCCGGGACATGTCGTCCCTGCCCGACAATTGCGTCCACCTGATGGTCACGTCACCCCCTTATAACGTGGGAAAGGAGTATGACGAGGACCTTTCCCTGGCCGATTTCCGCGAGCTGCTCCGAGCCGTGTTTGCAGAGACGTACCGGGTCCTCGCTCCGGGGGGAAGAGCCTGCATCAACATCGCCAACGTCGGCCGGCGGCCGTACATTCCCTTGCACAGCTACATCATCCAGGACATGCTCGACATAGGCTATCTGATGCGGGGAGAGATCATTTGGGACAAGGGCGCGAGCGCAGGCGGTTCCACGGCGTGGGGCAGCTGGATGTCGCCCAGCAACCCGACGCTGCGCGACGTGCACGAGTACATCCTCGTCTTCAATAAGGGCCCCTTCAAGCGCGAAAAGAAGGGGCGCGAAGCGACCATCACCCGCGAAGACTTCCTGGAGCTGACAAAGAGCGTGTGGAGCTTCCCGTCGGAAAGCGCCCGCAAGGTCGGGCACCCGGCTCCCTTCCCCGTGGAGCTGCCCCGGCGGCTGATCGAGCTTTACACTTTCAAAGGCGACTTGGTGCTCGATCCCTTCTGCGGCAGCGGCTCGACTTGCATCGCCGCGCTCATGACCGGCAGGCGCTACGTGGGCTACGACATCGAGCCGGAATACGTAGAGCTTGCCCAGCGCCGCATCGCCGAATACCTCGCGTCGGCCGAGGCAACCGGCGCGGAC
>JAAYLA010000115.1 GCA_012522135.1 Bacillota bacterium
CGACCTCATCGTGGCCTGGCGCATCGTCCGCCTGGAGCCGGAGGCTAGGCTCTGCGGCACCCTCGTACGCGGATCCGGGACGGGTTCGGCGGCGTAACCGGGCGCGGCGCAGTACTGTTGATTTCCCTACCCCGCGCCCGTCTCGCTTTCATCCCGCCTACCATTTGCCCATAAACACCCGCACGGGGACAACGTTGCCGTAGGCGTCGTACCCCCGTTTTTCTGCGTCCAAATACGGTGAGTACGCCCGGGCCGTCACCCATCCGTCGCGGTGAAACGTGACCAGCACAACGTACCCCTCGCCTCCCTGGGGCCCCGCTTGGAAGTCGGCCAGCATCTGCAGCACCCGGTTGCCGTAGTCGCCCCGCGCCACGCGGTAGGGGATCGCGTCGGAATGGATGTGGCCGTTCACCACGAAGAAGATGTTCCCGTGCCGGCGGATGAATTTCTCCCACACGTCGGCGCCGTCATTCATCGTGGTGTTCGGATTCGACCCCAGGGGAAACTCCGATGCGCTCCGGCCCGAGGCCATGAGCTGCGTCGACGGGTGCAGGTAGGTGTGGGTCACGACCAGCACCTTGTGGTCCGGATGGGCCGCGACCACCCCGTTCGCCCAGTCCAAGGCCTCATCCGACGGGGCAAACTCAAGCGAAATGACGAGATACCGTTCATCGCCTACGGCGAGCTCGTAGTATGCGTTCTCGAGCCTTCCTTCCTGCATGGTCGCCGCCAGGTGCGGGAAATCGTCCACGGACCAGTACTCGTTCACCAGCGTGGTCCCGCGGTCGGCCACCCGCCCGGCTGCCGCATAATCGTGGTTTCCCACGGCGAGCACGTAGGGCAGCACGCCGTCGAGCAAACTGTGGGCGTCCCTTGCCGCCTGCCACTGATCCCGCGTGTTGTCGTCGGTGATGTCGCCAACGTGCAGCACGAAGGCGATGCCCTCGTCCGCCGCCGCTTGAGCCAGCCACTCGGTCATGCGCATGTAAATTTCGGGATAGGCTTTGGCGTAAACTTGCGTGTCGGGCAAGACGGCGATCGTCAGCTCATCGCCTGCAGCCGGCCGGTGCGGCTCGTAAGTCGCTGCATAGGCCGTTTCCGGCAGCAAGTGCACGGCCACCCGGGGCTCGGCCTCCACCGACACGTCGATGCGCCAGGCTCCGGCCTCGGCGGGCGCGGGCAAGTCAAAGGAAAGCCGGGTCCCCTCCGGCCCTACCGTCACGCTGCGCCTGTCGATTTCATGCTCGCCGACGGGCACGTACCGGTAACGCCGTGCCGTATCATCCCAGTTCATCTTGCTGACGGTCGCCTTGATGCGCAGCGTCAAATCGTCCAACGGGCCGCCCGCAAGGTCAAGATACGTCCGGAAAACCCCTGCCGCACGGTCGTAGCGCACCCGCACCGCACCGCTCACCCGGCCCGCTTGCACCGTGCGGGTTTCCGAATAGACGATTGTGCCGTCGTCTTCCACGTACTCGAGCGTCAAAGGCGTCAGGCCCATGGGGAGCGAACCCGGCGGCACGGTCAGGTACGTGGTCTCACCCGCCCACCGGCCCGAAGCGACGGAATGCCCGCCGTCTCCCAACACAAGCCGGAACGTGCCAGGCAGAGGCCCTTGCGCCTGCACCCGCACCACGGTAGGCGCGAGCGGATCCACCGACTGGAGCGCTACGAATCCGCCGTGCTCCAAAGTGCCTAGGTCCCAACGCAAATCGGCCGGTTCGTACGCACGGGAAACCCGCTCCACGACAGCATCAGCTGACGTTGCCACCGCGAGCTGACCGGCGAACGTGTCGACGAGCAGAGCCCGCCGCACCAGAACCTCGCCCGTCGTCTCGTCGGTCAGGCGCAGCGCCAGGCGACCGGCCGCGGGATCGTAGCTCACCAAGAAACGGTACGCGTGGCCGGGATTGGGCGTCACCTGGGCAAGCTGCTGCGTACCGTTCGCGCCGAAAAGTCCGGCCTCGCTCACCGTCACGATCTGCCAGACCGGAAACCAGGCGGAAGCACCCGGTCCCCAAGTGACGCGGAGCACGGTGGCCGCCGCGCCTTCCTCTGGTGACAGTTCCACCAGGGTCAGTTCTCCCTGTGGCAGTGCGTCCACGACGATTCGCGTTGCGACCGTAATCGGTTCACTCGCAAACGCCGCGGCCCCAAAGCAAAAGGCCACCAGCAAGGCGAGCACAAAACGCCGCGCGCTCTTGACCATCGCACGTCCCCTCTTTCCCCCGTGAGGCAAGAAGGGCGGCGGAAACGTTTGCTGCCCGTTCCACCGCCCCGGCATGCCTCTTCTATGCCTATCCTACCTTCTCTACTGCTCCCAGGCTTCGTCGATGAGCTGCTGCACCTGGCTTTGCAAGTTGGTCAGGATGTTCATCGGTGCATCGACCTGGTTCAAGATGTCGCTGATGGCCCGGTTCATGGTACTGAAGACCCCGTTGCTGTTCGGAGGCATGGGCCACGAACGGACGTCGTTGTCCATCATGGGCGCCACGAATCCGGCCATGAACGGATCTTGCAATACCGGCTGGCTATAAATGTCCGTCAACGTGTTCGGAATCGAGCCGAGCAAGGTGAGCACGTTGCCCATGCGCGTCGTGCCGTCGGGCAGTACGTCGGTGGTGAGCCAGATCAAAAAGTCGTGTACCTGCTCCTTGTACGGCGTCGCGGTCGGCACGGCGATGACCCAGCCGTAGTTGGGCACCGTGCGCTTTCCGTCGGGGCTCAGCGGCAGACGGGCGCTGCGGATTTCGGCCAGGCGTTCGGGTCCCGACTCGGCCAGGATGGAGCTGCGCACATACGGACCGGGCGCCCAGCGAATCGCCTGCACCGAGTGGGAGTGGTTGCCGCCGTACCGGACGATGTTCCGCTCATGGACGATCTCCGTGAGGAAGTTGACGGCGCGCTGCACCGGCTCCGAGGTGAAGTGTACCTTGGTGTCGTTGTCCGTAAAGAGCTCGCCGCCCTCCCGCCACGTCAGGACCATGAGCATGGCGATGTTCCGGCGGAAGTCCTGGTTCCAGCCGAAGCCCGCCCGGGTGATGTTGCCTTCCCCGTCGTACTCGGTCAGGCGCTGGGCCACCGCAAGCAGCTCCTCCCAAGTCTCGGGGAACTGATCGCCGATACCCTTGTTGTTGAAATCGATGAGATCATAGGTAAAGGCATTGGGCATGTTCTCGGTCGGGTAGCCCCAGATCTGGCCGCGATGGGACGTCAGCTGCAACGCGCCCGGCAGGAAGTTTTCCTCGAGCACTTGGATGATATGGTCCGGCATGGGCGAGATGATCCCGGACTGCACAAACTGCGGAATGTTCACCTGCGATACGGGCAAGATGTCGGGCATGGTACCGGCCGTATGCCACAGGAAAATTTTCTCCGTACCCGATGCGGCCGGGTCGCTGATCAACGTGATATGAACCTCATCCTGTAAGCTGTTGTATTCGTCGATGTACTGCTGCAGCAAGGCGCCTTGCGTAACCGCCGTGTTCCAGTGGGTTACCATGGTCAGCTCGATCCGGGCCTGGGCCGGCACAGCCGCAAGGAGCACCAAAGCCGCCACACACACGACGAGCGATCGGTTCTTGGACATGGGCACATCTCCTTTCTGTTCTGTCCTTAATTTCCTCAGCTCCCAGAACGATAGATTGAACTCGAACTGCCGTTAGCGCGCACCGTTCGTTCCGCGCCCGGCCCGCTGGCTTAAGCGCTCCCCCACGGCGTCGATGAGCGCGTGGACGACGAGAAGTTGCGAAAGGCGCGGCAGAAGTTCAAAGTTTTGAATCGAAGGCTCCCGAAACGACGTCACGAGCGCGACGTCGCTCCCTTTGGCCACCGGTGAAAGCTTGTAGTTCGTGAGGGCGACGGTCGTAGCCCCCACCTCGCGGGCCGTGTGCAAAAAGCGAGCGACGGCCTTGTTCTCACCCGAGTAGGAGATGCCTACCACCGCATCTTCTGGCGTAAAAAGCTCGGGCGTTACGTAGTTCAGCTGAGCGTCGATCCACAACATGCACGTCAGGCCAAGCCGCTGCAGCCCGAAGGCGGCCATCTCGGCAATGCGAGCCGTGTACCCGCCGACACCGCAGAAGATGATCCGGTTGGCAGCGCAAAGGGTGTCCGCCGCCCGTTCGATGGCAGCGTCACCCACGGCCAGCGCGTCGACGAGTGCACGGATGCCTCCGTAAACCGTGCGCGCCAGGCGGCCGCCGGCCTCGTCGCCGGGTTCCAGGTTGTCCCCGCGCTGCTCGGCACGGGCCCCCTGGTGCACGGCCAAAGGCGCCAAGAACGACGGTGCGTATGCCTCGACCGCACCGGCCAGCTCGTCACGTAGCTGCATGTAGCCCGAGTAGCCGAGCTGCCTGCAGAGCCGAAAGACCGTCGCTTCGCTGACCCCTGCAGCCTGCGCCAGCTCGCCCGCGCTCATCCGCACCGCGTGCTCGGGATGCGCCAGCATGTACGATACGGCCGCTTGCTCCGCCGCGCTCAGATGAGGCCGCACGCTTGCCAGCCGTTGCAATACGCCAAGATGGACTATGGCACGGAGCAATTCGGCCACCGGATCGCAACGCAGGGTAGACCACCGTCCCCTACTGCTCCCGCAAATCCTTTCATTTTTGATCCAGGATTTGACACCAACAGAACACAGCGAAGACCGGAGCACGGCAGGCCATGCCCGGGCTCGGCCCCGTACTCCAGCCTCATTGTCCCACGTTTCAGCCGTCCTGTCAATGTAGGCAATACGTGGGAATGTCATTTTACAGAACGCGTTTGACAATCCGGCCGCAGGGTCGATGGACGCGGGACGGGAAAGAAGTTCTGTAGCGGGAATGTCTTCCCTGCTCCGGGGCCACCTCCGGGGCCACCCTCACCCGGCGGCCCGAGCAGTACGAGGGAATTCCGTCCCGTGTAACTCACCACGCGCGCCACGGCACTCTCCTTGTCCGGGGGCAAGTCGCGCGCCGCGGCGGACGTTCGCACGCGCCGCACGCGACTCCCCCGGCACGCATCGCATTAGGACCGAACTGCTCTCTCCTCGGGATCCGGAGACTGCCAGATCTCGAGGATGAACGTAATGCCGACGCCAACGAACGCGGCCAAAAAGGCGGCCAAAGCGATATTGAGCATCTTGCGCGGCCGTACTGGCGAGGTGGGCAGCATCGGTTCGCTTACGAGTCGCGGCGCTTCCGAGCGTCTTGCTGCCACCGCCTGCAGAGCCTTCGTGTGCTGTTCGGCGGCCGCCTCGTAACGCAACAGCGCCAACTGCACCTCGCCTTCCAGGCGTTCGGCTTCGGCGTTCAACACGGCTAGCTCGGCACGCAGGGCTTGGATACGCTCAGGCGCCTCCTCGGCGAAGTTCCGCAATCCATCCAGCAAGGCCGTGTTCGCGGTCAGACGCTCCTCCGTCTCAACCAAATCCTGATGGAGGCTGAGATACGTCGGGTTGACCAGCGCTCCGACGGGACCGATTACTGTCGCATCGGGACCTACCGGTCCCGCGAAGACTGCGGCACCGTCGACATCCAGCGTCCTTGGCTGCCGTGCGAGCTCCTCCTGTAGATATGCGAGACGTTCCCTGTCGGCGGGCAAGGTGTACAGCTCGAGCTCCCGGATTCGTTCCTGAGCGCGCAGTAACTCAGCTTCCAGTCTCTCCAGCTCGGTCTGAAGCAAAGAGATCGAATGAGCAGCCTGGAACTCATGCAACGCGTCCCGGGCCGTGTCGAGCTCGGCGCGACGTGTTGCAAGCTCTGCTTCAGCAAGGGCCAGGCGTTCCCCTGCAGCTTGAACCAGCGAAGCGCTGACCGCGGCGACGAACTCCTGCGCCCACGCGGTTAATAAGTCGTGGGCACCGACGGCCGTGCCCGCCTCCGCCCGGACGCGCAAAAGACGCGCTTGGTTGTCCAAAGACACGGAGATGGCACGCGAAAGCCTGGCAGGGTCGGCACCCGGGACGCGCCCCGCGACTCGGGTCAAGAGTTGAGGGCTCGTCCCCATGGCGGCCAACGCCTCGAGGCTATACTCACCGCCCAGCTCGGGCGAGCCTGCGGGCAGTTGCAGCGCAGCCTCCGACTCAAACACCTCGGGTAAGATCCAGAAGCTAAAAAGCGCCGCGACCGCTACCTACGCGGCGACTAGTCCGGTAATCAGTCCGCGGCGTTTCACAATGATCCGCAAGAGCTCTCGTAGGTCCAGTTCATCTTCCCACGGATCGCGTTGGGCATTGGGGTTGGCTACGGACATGGAAAAAACACCTTTCCTTTGAAATAGCTGCTATCAGTCACCTTCTCCAGGCGTGACGGATATCCTACTAGTACTGTCGGCAGACTGCGGCATCATGTTAACAAACGCTCGGCAGCCCGCGCTCGAGGGTGACCACACGCCCGGTCCGTGCCGATTCCAAGACGGCCTGCCCGATGGCGACCGCCTTCATGCCCTCGATTCCGTCGACGGGGGATGGGCCTCCGGCGTGTACGGCGTCGACGAAGGCCTGCAGCTGATCCAAATACATGTCGCGCAGCGGATAGGGAACTTGCTCGATCCCGCCCGCCTGGCCCCGGTCGATTACTACCGCGCCGCAGCCCGCGTCCGGCGCCGGCAGGCGGGCAAAATCGGGGCGGGTACTTCGTTCGAAGAAAATCGCACCCTTCGGGCCGATCACATCGTGCAAGTAGCCGCCCCGCGCCCCCGGGGGCAAGCCCCACGACCACGAGACGACGAGTTCATCGCCGTGTTCGAAGCGAATGATCGCCGTCCCCGTATCGACAGCAGTTGCGTCCGCGCGAAACGTCATGCCACTGGCCATCACCTGCGTGGCCTCGCCGAACGTGTAACGGGCAAAGTCGTAGTCGTGGACGGCCCCGTCGAGGAGCGGGCCGTTTCCCTTGCCCTCCTGCACGAACCAGCCTTCAGCCAAACGCAAGGCGCGTACCGTGCGGATCACGGCCGGCCTGCCAATGGCACCCGACCGTATCAGCTCGCGCACCTTCAGCCAGTCCTGCGAAAAGCGGCGGCACTGCGCGATCATGAGCACGACGCCGGCCCTACGGGCCGCCTCGTGCATTCTGCGGGCCGATGCGACGTCTAACGCCATCGGCTTTTCGCAGAGGATGTGCTTGCCGTGCTCGGCGGCGGCTACGGCCACCTCCTCGTGGAGCCAAGTGGGAAGGCAAATGATTACCGCGTCGATGTCGTCGCGGGCAAGCACTTCTTTGTAATCCGCGGCCCGCTCCGGTGCTCCTGCTGTCTCCTGCACCGCACGGGCGCGCGTTTCGTCGATGTCGACGACTACTTGCAGCTTCGCCCCCTTAACGTCGGCGCTGCGTGTTGCATGGGTACGCCCGATGGTTCCTGCACCGATGAGAGCTATGCGCAACGTTTTCCGGGCCACTTCGAGCACCTCTTCCCCTTGGATCTCCGTTCGGTAGACACGGGCCGTTGTTCTTGCTATGCTTATTTTGCCTACTAAGGGCCAATTCGGATATTGTCAGCCTGCACGCGTTTCTCCTTCTCAGTTCGGCACAAAGGTGGGAACGTTCGTGTACCGTCGCCCGCTGGCACTCGCCTTGACGCTCATCGTCTTGCTGTCATCCGCGGCCGCCGCCGATCCGACGGGCCTTCTGGCCGACTTCCTCGTCGCGCCCGACGGCGAACGGTACCGCATCGACGACTTCAACTCGCCTTTGGGGAGCAACCGGCTCGTCGTGTACACTCCCGACTTCGGACCCTCGACCGCCACCGTCGACGCCATGGTGGAAGTGGTGGTCGTGGACGGCGTCGTCGAAGAGGTGCTTCCCGTAGGCTTTACCAACACGCCCATTCCGCGGGATGGCTACGTCATCAGTGCCAGTGGTACGGCGGCAACTTGGGTGCGCCTACATCTTCGCCCGGGTCTGCCCGTCGCCCTGCTGCGCGACCGACTCGTGGCAGACGCCGTTTCCGCTACGCACGTCATTCACCAAAGCGGTCCCAACGTCACACGGGGCACGGATCAACTGGTACTTTTCACGCCAGGCCGTGAGCGCACGGGCACCAACCCTTGGGGCACAGAGGCCGTGGTTCGTGACGGTATCATCGTCTCCGTCGGCGGCAACGACAATCCGATTCCGCCCGACGGCTTTGTGCTTTCCGGGCACGGCACCGCGCGAGACTGGCTGACGGAAAACGCCCGCGTCGGCGCCGCGGTCTACGTAGAGGACGGGCAGGTGACCATCGCTTTCGACAGCCGCAGCGTGGCGCGGCAAGCCCGGGCCTACCTCGACCTCGCGGACTCGCGTGTGCAAAGTGCCCGCCAGGAGGGGATGCCGATCGCTTTCCGCCGCGTCGCCGAGCACCGGGCGCGGGCTTGGGACCTGCTCGCCGAGGCGGAGGCGCTGCAAACTGCAGGCGAACACGATAGCGCCCTGCGTGCAGCGGCGCGGGCGGTCGGCGCTGCGGAGCAGGCCGCCTTCGCCGCGCTGCCTTCGCCGCCGGTCGGCATCCGGGGCGTCTGGTACCGTCCGGTGGAGGTAACTCCGAGCCACGTGGTCGCAACCCTCGACAGGCTGGCCTTGGCCGGGGTCAACACGCTCTTTTTGGAAACCTTCTACCGCGGCCGCACCGTGTATCCTTCCGAGGTGGCGAGCCAGCATACCGAGTTTCGCCGCTGGGACCTCTTAGAAGTATGGATCGAAGAGGGCCGGCGCCGCGGGATCGACGTGCACCTTTGGCTTCACGTGTTTCGCTTCGACGAATACCCCTCGGGAACCCTGCTAAGGGCCCATCCCGAGTGGCTCGCGTCGGGTCCGGCCACGCCCGTTCCGCGTGAGCTGCGGGCGAACAACGCTTCCGCGGATCCTGCCCATCCCGAAGTGCGCGCCTTTGTCCTTGCCCTAATCGAAGAGATGCTTACCCGTTACGCACCGGCCGGCATCCACCTCGACTACATACGCTATCCGAAGAGCGACCTTCAGCCAAGCAGCTTTGCCATCGCCGACACTTCACGGCAGCTCTTCATGGAGCAAACCGGCATCGATCCGCTCCTCTTCGTCAACCGCCGCAGCGCACCCGAGTGGCGAGCCTGGGAAACTTGGCAGGAGGAGCAGATCACGTCGTTTGTAGCCGACGTCCATGGCCTCGTGCGGCGCCTCGCACCGCAGGC
>JAAYLA010000116.1 GCA_012522135.1 Bacillota bacterium
AAGAGCTTTGCGTCTGTGACATCGCCGACGTGATGGAGATGAGCCTTCCCGCCGTCTCCCACCACCTGCGGCTCCTCAAGGCACATCGCCTGGTCAAGTACCGGCGCGACGGCAGGCAAGTCTACTACTCCCTTGACGACCACCATATCGTAGAGCTCATCCGGGTGGCACAGGAACATTTCGAGGAGGTGCGCTAGAGCTATGCAGCCGGTGCGAACCCATCAAACCGCCAAGTTCACGTTACAGGGCCTGGATTGCGCGAGCTGTGCAGCCAAGATCGAAGTGGCCGTGCAGCGCGAGATGGGCCTATCGGATGCGGCGATCAATTTTGCTGCACGCACGATCTTCCTGCCGCCCCAGTACGCGCCCAAAGTGCAGGAAATCATCGATCGCATCGAACCCGGAGTCGTATTGGTCGCGGCCGAAGAGGACGACGGTGCCGGCGAGGATGATGACGCCTCGGACGGTTTAAGCGGCGACCACGACGCGGAAGAGGCTCCGCACAAAACACGTGTGACCGAAATCGCCGTTGCCGCCTCCTTGATGGTCCTGGGCTTGGTCTTTCACACGGCTTTGCAGCGAACACCCTACGCCGCGGGCGAGTATGCAGTGTTTCTCTCCGCCTACTGGCTCGTCGGCCGGCACGTCGTGGCTGCGGCCTTCCGGAATTTTCGCCACGGCAACTTCTTCGATGAGAACGCCCTCATGACCGTCGCCACGGTAGGTGCCTTCCTGATCGGGGAGCTGCCCGAGGCTGTAGGCGTCATGCTGTTTTACTCCATTGGAGAAGAGCTTCAGGATAGGGCGGTGGACAGGTCACGCCGCTCCATCAAGAACTTGCTGGACGTTCGGCCGGAAACGGCACGGGTGCTCCGCAACGGAGCGGAACATACCGTGGCCCCGGAGAACGTGCGGGTGGGGGAACGGGTTTTGGTTCGGCCCGGGGAGAAGGTCCCCCTCGACGGCACGGTGGCCGGGGGCACCTCGTTCGTCGACACGTCGGCTCTTACGGGTGAATCGGTGCCCCGCCGTGTCGTCCCCGGCGATACGGTGCTCGCAGGCAGCGTGAACGGGCAAGGTCTCCTTACCGTGACCGTGGCCAAGCCCTTTGCCGAATCGTCGGTCTCGCGCATCTTGGAACTGGTCGAACGGGCCGGGGCCCGCAAGGCGAGGACGGAACGCTTCATTACCCAGTTCTCCCGCTACTATACACCGGCCGTGGCCGCCATCGCCCTCGGCGTCGCCCTTCTGCCGCCCCTCCTTCTACCGGGCGCGCAGTTGTCCGAGTGGGTTTACCGGGCCCTCGTGCTCCTTGTCATCTCGTGCCCGTGCGCCCTGGTCCTTTCCATCCCCTTAGGCTACTTCGGCGGCATCGGCGGAGCAGCCCGCAGCGGCATCCTCGTAAAGGGCGCAAACTTCCTGGACGTGCTGACGCAGCTCGACACCGTCGTCTTCGACAAGACCGGCACCTTGACCCAAGGCGTCTTCCGTGTGCAGCAGATAGCCGCCGTGAACGGTTTCTCGCAGGACGAAGTGCTCGAGTACGCCGCGCTAGCGGAGAGCTTTTCGAACCATCCCATCGCGGCGTCGATCGTGGACGCGTACGGCAAAGAGCCGAACCGCTCGCGCGTCGACCGCTACGAAGAAATACCCGGGCAGGGAGTGGTCGCCCACGTCGACGGCAGGCCGGTCGCTTTGGGAAACGCCCGCCTGCTGCGCCGTTTCGGCATCGCGGATGTCCAGACGGAAAGGACGGGAACCGTGGTGCATGTCGCCATCGACGGCCGGCTGGCGGGTACGATCACGATCGCCGATGAAGTGAAGGCCGACGCCGCGCAGGCCGTAGGAAGCCTGCGGCGGCTCGGCGTCCGGCGGACCGTGATGCTGACGGGCGACCGCGCCGAAGTGGCCCGGAGCGTCGCAACGGATTTGGCCATCGACGAGGTCTACGCCGAGCTGCTGCCGGAGGATAAGGTGGAGATTTTCGAACGGATCGCTGCCAAGGGCAATGGCCGCGTGGCGTTCGTAGGCGACGGCATCAACGACGCGCCGGTGCTCACCCGGGCGGACGTCGGCATCGCCATGGGGGCCCTCGGGTCCGATGCGGCCATCGAGGCAGCCGACGTCGTCATTATGGACGACGCGCCGACGAAAGTCGCCCGGGCCGTCGAGATCGCGCGGCGCACCCGCTCCATCGTGTGGCAGAACATTGCCTTAGCCCTTGCCGTGAAAGGAATCGTACTGGCCTTGGGCGCCTTCGGCCTGACCCACATGTGGCAGGCGGTCTTTGCCGACGTGGGCGTTGCGCTGCTCGCCGTAATGAATGCGACCCGGGCCCTGCGGGCATAGGGTGCGGGCACAAGCCGCGGCCTTTGGGGTCCCGGCGTGCCGCCGTTGGCGTGCCCCACCGGCGTGCCCCCGCTGCGCTAGGCGGCCTCGAAACTCTCCTTGTCGACCAGCACGAGCGCCGAACGGGCCGGCACCGCGACGGTATCCCGGTGCACGTCCCAAAGCCGCTCCGTTCCGGCCCGTTCGCCGTCGACGACCGCGACCCAGCCTTCTCCCGGCAGGTCCACCCACTGGAGATGGGGATTGGCGTTAAACAGCACCACGATGCGCTCCCACGGGTCGCCGCCCGCATGGTCGAACAGCATGTAGCCGACCATTTTGTCGCGAGGCATATCAAGAAAACGCAGGTGCCGCCGTATCGCCTCCGCGGAACCGAGTCGAAAAGCAGGATGCCCTTTGCGTAACGCGATGAGCCCGCGGGTGTACTCGAAAACGTGAAAGTAGCGCGCCTTGCGCTCCCAGTCGATGGCGTTCACGCGGTCGGGGGAGCGGTAGCTGTTGTCGTCCCCGAACTTCGTACGCAAAAAATCCATGCCCGCTTGCAGAAAGGGAATGCCTTGGCTGGTCAGCAACAGGGCCAAGCTCAGCTTCTGCATCTTGATGCGCTCTTTTTCCGGTTCCTGCCCCGACGTCGCCTCCAGCTTGTCCCAGAGCGTCAAGTTGTCGTGGGACTCGGCGTAGTTGACCGACTGGTACGGCTCGGCCGCCCACGGATGCTTCGTGTAGCGCACCCGCTCAAACCGAACCTGGGGATGGTAAATCGCGCCTACAATTCCCGCCTTGACCGTCTCCTCGCAACCCGAGGCGCCATTCACGAACCCGGGAACGGGCGCGTCGAACACGGCTCCCTTAATCCCGTCCCGCAGATCGTCATTGAACACGGCGATGCCCGGCATCTGCGCTACGTGCACCTTTACCGCCTTCTCGTGGTCGGGCAAAGGAGAAAGTCCCCCCGTCCATCCTTCACCGTAGAGCAAAATGGAAGGGTCGACCTCGTCGAGGGCCCGGCGCACCGCCCGCATGGTTTCGATGTCGTGCAGGCCCATCAAATCGAAACGGAAGCCGTCGATCTTGTATTCCCTCGCCCAGTAAACCACCGAATCGACGATCAGTTTGCGTACCATGGAGCGCTCGGAGGCGAGCTCGTTGCCGCAGCCCGAGCCGTTCGAGAAGTTCCCGGTCCAGTCGCTGCGATAATAGTACCCGGGCACCAGCCGGTTCAGATGGGAATCGACGCTGTGGAACGTATGGTTGTAGACGACGTCCATGACGACCCGGATGCCGTTTTCGTTTAATGTCTTTACCATTTCCTTGAGCTCGCGAATGCGGACGGAACCGTCGAAGGGATCGGTGGCATAGGAACCTTCGGGCACGTTGTAATGGAGAGGGTCGTAGCCCCAGTTGTACTGCGGAGTCTTGGTATCCGCCTCGTCTACGGTGCAAAAATCGAAAACGGGAAGCAGGTGCACGTGTGTGACGCCCAGCTCCTTTAAATGGTCGAGGCCCGTACTGACGCCCCCGGGCCCCCGCGTCCCCCGCTCCGTGAGCCCCAAGAACTTCCCTTTGTGCCGTATTCCCGACGTCTTATGTACCGTTAAATCGCGGATATGAAGCTCGTAGATCACCGCGTCGGTAAAGCGTACGTACTCGGGCTTGCGCAGCGCGTCCCAGCCTTCGGGATTCGTGCGCCTTAAATCGACGACCATGCCCCGCTCGCCGTTCACCCCCACGGCCCTGGCGTACGGGTCGACGACTTCATGGGTCTCGCCGTTTACCGTTACGAGATAGTTATAGTAAATTCCGTGGCAGTCGCCGGGCAGCCGAAATACCCAGGTGCCCGCGACATCGGGACGCATCGAGTGGACGGCAACAGGCTCGCCGCCCCGGCCGGACTTGTAAAGCACCAGAGACATCGAGCTTGCGGTGGGCGCCCAAACGCGGAAAAGGGTGGCCCGGGGGGTGTACAAAGCGCCCAGGTCGCCGTCGTAGTGAAGGTCGTCTGCGAGGATTTCGCTTTCGAGTCGGTGCACTCTGAGTTCCATGCCGTCCCCTCCACTTCCATTCTCCCTGCAATTCCCCAGACGCGGCAATGCTTAGTTGCTGGGAAACAGGGAGCGATAAGGAACGGGTGACAGGTTCTCCCCTGATCCCGCAGCCTTCACAGACGGTGGATGCGCCGGACCCTCCCGCCCGGCAGGAGAAGGCCCACCGGATCCGGAAGTTTGTCTGGACATCCAAACGAGAATTCTACCAGATTTGAGGGACCGCCATGGCCAGAAAGCTTTTCCTGATCGACGGTTACGCGCAAATCTTCCGTGCGTTCTATGCCATTCGCAGCGGCATGAACAGTCCGGTAACGGGCGAGCCTACCCACGCGGTCTTCGGGTTCACGTCGATGCTGCATAAGATCTTCACGCAGCTCAAACCCGACTTCCTCGCGGTGGCGATGGACGGACCCGGCCCCACCTTCCGCGACGAGATGTATCCCGAGTACAAGGCCACCCGTCCGCCCATGCCGGAGGAGCTGGCCCCCCAAATTCCCCGCATCATGGATCTTTTGCAGGCTTATAACGTCCCCCTGCTCAGCGCCGCGGGGTACGAAGCCGACGACGTCATCGCGACCGTGGTGCGCAGGGTACTCGAGGACGAGGGGTTGAGCGACATCGAGATCTACATCGTCTCGCGGGACAAAGACCTGGAGCAACTCATTTGCGACCGGGTAAAGTTGTACGACGCGCACAAAGACGAGATCGTCGACGAGGCCGCGCTCATGGCCGAAAAGGGGATCCGCCCGGACCAAGTGATCGACCTTTTGGCTCTCACGGGCGACACGGCCGACAACGTACCGGGCGTAAAGGGCATCGGGGCGAAAACAGCCGCGCAGCTGCTGCAACAGTTCGGCTCCCTCGACGGCATATTGGCGAACCTAGATCAGATTAAGGGTAAGCGCCGCGAGAACCTGGAAGCGGCAAAAGAGCAGCTGCCGTTGAGCCGCGCCCTGGTCACTTTGCGCAGCGACGCCGACATCCGTTTCGATCTCGAAGAGGCGACCCTTGGCCCGATCGACTTGGACGCGGTGCTGCGCCTCTTTAGGGAACTGGGTTTCCGCAGGCACCAGGAGGAAGTCCGCAAGGTGGCCGAGGAGTTCGGTGCGGCCCGTGCGGAGCGGGATCCTTTGGTCGGGGGAGCGGACGCACGCGAGGAAGACGGCGCCGAAACGACGGATACAGCGTCGCCGGCGGTCGAGCGGGGCCGCTACGAGCTCATCTTGACGCCGGAGCGCCTGGCGGAGGTCGTGGCCACGTTGAAAGAGCAGGAGCTGATCTGCCTGGACACCGAAACGACGGGCCTGGACTCCGGCGCAGAGCTTTGCGGCATCAGCTTCGCCTGGCGGCCCGGCCACGGCGTGTACATTCCCGTGCTGTCCCAAGATCCTGCAAGCCATCTCGATTTAGAGACCGTTGCGCAGCAGCTGAAACCCGTACTGGAGGATCCGGTGATTCCGAAGTGCGGGCACAATGTGAAGTTCGACACCCGGGTGCTGCTCCGCTCCGGCATCAAACTGCGGGGCATCGTCTTCGACACCATGCTGGCGAGCCAGCTCCTCGACCCGAGCCGGCCGAGCCACCGCCTGGACGATTTGGTACACGATCTTTTGGGATATCGCATGACGCCCATCAGCCAGCTCATCGGTGACGGCGACGCACAGTGCTCCATGGCCGAGGTGAACCTGGAGCAAGTCGCCGAGTACGCGGCGGAAGATGCGGACATGACGCTCCGCCTGCAGCAGTACCTCGCGCCACAGATCGAAGCCCACGGCATGACGGAGCTCTTGACCAAAGTGGAGGCGCCCCTCGCCGGCGTCTTGGGCGAGATGGAAGAGACGGGCGTACTGTGCCATCCGGAAATCCTGGCCGAGCAGGAAGAGGCTTTGGTCGCTCAGATCGAAGAGCTCAAGGAGCGCATCTTTGCCATTGCGGGCATCGAGTTTAACCTGGATTCGCCCAAGCAACTGGCGGAAGTTCTGTTCGACCGCTTGGGGTTCAAGCCGGTGAAGAAGACGAAGACGGGGGTGTCGACGGACGTCGAAGTGATGACGCAGCTTTCCCACGGCGAGCGGCCCGACGATCCGGTGAGCTCCATTCCGCGCCTCATTTTGGAGTACCGGCAGCTGAACAAACTCGTCTCGACGTACATGGGGAACTTGCGCGATGCGATCAATCCCCGTACGGGCCGCATCCACTCGACGTTCCACCAGCTCGTCACCGCCACGGGCAGGCTCGCGTCGCAAGATCCGAACCTGCAGAACATCCCAGTCCGCAGCGACATCGGCCGGCAAATCCGCAAAGCATTCACGGCGCCGCCGGGACACCTTCTGCTGTGCGCCGACTATTCCCAGATCGAACTGCGCATTCTGGCCCATCTAAGCGAGGACCCCGGTTTGCTCGAGGCCTTTCGCAACGACGACGACATCCACGCCGCCGTCGCTTCCCGGGTCTTCGGCGTGCCGATCGATCAGGTCACTCCGAACCAGCGCAGCTACGCCAAGACGATCAACTTCGGGATCATTTACGGGATCACGGCCTACGGCCTGTCGCGGCGCATTCCCGACCTCGACGTGAAGGAAGCGGCTAGCCTGATCGAAGATTACAAGACGTGCTTTCCCGGCATCGAACGGTTCCTGCAAGAATGCGTCTCCCAGGCGGAGCAGTATGGCTACGTCTCGACGATGCTGGGACGCCGCCGGTATATCCCCGAAATCCGCTCTTCGAACCGCAGCCGCAAAGCCCAAGGCGAACGCTTTGCCATCAACACCGTGGTGCAAGGGAGCGCGGCGGACCTCATCAAACTCGCTATGGTCAACTTGCAGCGGCGCATTGACGAAGAAAGGCTTCCCCTCAAGCTCGTGCTGCAAATCCACGACGAGCTCGTGTTCGAGGTGGCCGAAGGCGCGGCGGAAGAGGCGGGCCGCATCGTGAAGGAAGAGATGGAAGGGGCTATGGAGTTGCACGTGCCGTTGAAAGCCGAGATCGCAACGGGTCCGAACTGGATGGACGCGAAGTAGCACGGTGCCCTATTCCTCGTCCGCCCGGCCGCCCTACCGCTCGCGCAGCTCGGCCACGGTCGTCTCGTCCACCCGCTGGAATAGAGGTCCGGGGATGTCGAACGGCCGGCCTGCCTCAAGGAGATCCAGCTGATCGGCCAGGCCCGGATACCCGCCCCGTCCTATGGTCCGCTCCTCCGGGGCCAGGCGCAGGGCGTCGCAGAGCGCATGGGCGGTAAAGGGCAAGATCGGTTCCGAGGCCAGCGCGTCGAGCCGGATCAGGTTGACGGCGGTGCGCAGCACGAGCGCCGCCGCATTCGGGTCTTCCTTCACCAGGCTCCAAGGCGCCTGCCTGTCGAGGTACACGTTTCCTAGGGTCCAAAGCTCGCGCAGCGCGGCCGCGGCCTTGCGAAACTCCAGTGCCCCGAGGTACGTGCGGTAAGCGGTGAGAACTCGGCGGCACTCGTCCTGCAGCTGCCGCTCGGCCGGGCCCGGCGCGCCGCCCGCGGGGATGCGGTGACCGAAGTGCTTCGCCGTAAGGACCAGCGTGCGGTGGACGAAGTTGCCGAAGGTGTTGGCCAAGTCTTTGTTCACCGTCGCCGCGAAATGTTCCCAAGTGAAGTCGGCGTCGTCGGATTCCGGCGCCTGGGCGATGAGGTAGTACCGCCAAACGTCGGCCGGAAAGTGCTCCAGAGCTTGATCCATAAAGACGCCCCGCCTTTGGCTGGTCGAAAACTTCCCGCCGTAGTACGTGAGCCAGTTGAACGCTTTGATGTACGACGCGAGGGTCCAGGGCTCGCCGGTGCCGAGGATCGTAGCCGGGAAAAAGATGGTATGGAACGGCACGTTGTCTTTGGCGAGAAACTGCACGTACTGGACATCCGATGCGTCATACCACCAGCTGCGCCAGTCCCGCTCGCCGGGCTGCAAGTCGGACCACTCTTTCGTCGCGGCGATGTACCCGATGGGCGCATCGAACCACACGTAGAACACTTTGTCCTCAAAGCCCGCACGCGGCACCGGCACCCCCCATGTCAGATCGCGGGTGATGCCCCTTGCCCGCACACCTTCGTCAAGCCATTTCAGGGCAATCGACCGGGTAAGGAGCGGCCACTCCGGATGGGATTCCACCCACTGCCGCAGCTTTCCGGCCAACGGTTCGAGCTTGAAAAACAGGTGCTTTGTGGGGCGCAGTTGAAGGTCGGCGCTGCCGGAAAGGGCCGAGCGGGGATGGATCAGGCTTGCCGGGTCGAGGAGCGTCGTGCACTTTTCGCACTGGTCTCCCCGGGCTCCTTCATAACCGCAGACGGGACAAGTACCGATCACATAGCGGTCGGGCAAGAAGCGACGGTCGCGGGCGGAGTAGATCTGCTCGACCTGCCGCTCTTCGATCAGGCCGTGTTCGTCGAGCTTGCGGTAGAAATACTGCGTGAGCTCGCGGTTTTGCGGCGACGAGGTGCGGCCGAAGTGATCAAAAGACAGCCCGAAACACCGGTACACCTCGTACTGCCTTTCGTGCTGCACGCGGCAGTATTCCCGGACGTCCAACCCCTGCTCCTGCGCGGCGATCTCGGCCGGCGTGCCGTGGTCGTCGGTGGCGCAGATAAAGAGGACCTCCTCGCCTTCCGCCCGGAGAAACCGCGCATAGATGTCGGCCGGCAGGAGCGATCCCACCAGGTTGGCCAAGTGCTTCATCCCGTTGATGTACGGCAAAGCGCTCGTAATGAGATAGCGAGCCATCGAACATGCCTCCTATGCAAACAAAAAAGCCACGGTTTCCCGTGGCCGGTAGCTAGGCGACAGACAGTCACCTTCAGCAGGGGTCCCCAGTCACCGGGGCGGACCACAGGAAAGGGAGGGCGCGGCAAGAGCGGACATGGACATCAGCATCGGGACCTGACCAACCTTGAACATGCTGCCTCGTCCCCCTTTCCTTGCTGAGGTCAACCCGTTTGCCGATAAGATACCATGGCCTTGCCGCGTGTGCAAGGGCGCGGCTCCGTCCGGCACTCGT
>JAAYLA010000117.1 GCA_012522135.1 Bacillota bacterium
CGTCCATGGAGACGACCACGCCCCTTGGCCCATTCTTGGGTCAAAAAGACGACGCAGTGACCCAGACGGGGGTCACTCCGCTCGCCGCCCGACCCATCTGTGGGTCGCGTGCCTCAGGCCGACGGCATGGAAAAACTTCCAGGCCCTCTCGCTGCGAAAACGCTCGGAATCGAGTACGGCGACCTGCCGGTCGTGCCGCTACGCATCGATCATAGCCGGCCTCCCCGCCCGGTTACATGTCGCTCGTTACCGCGCCGAGCAGCGGTTTGACACCGCGCCGCGGGAGCGGGTATGATATGGATAATCATTCTCCGGAGAGGTTGGTTCCATCTTGTACTCCGACGAGCGAGTCGAGGCATTTCGCAGGCGCTTGGCCAGCCAGGGTCAAAGGGTCACGCCCCAGCGCCTGGCCATATACAAGTACCTCATCGAGGCGGAGACCCACCCGTCTGCCGAGGAGATTCACCGCGCGCTGCAGCCTATCTATCCCAGCATGAGTCCGGCGACGGTCTACAAAACGCTGGAGCTCTTGGTCGAGATGGGACTCGCGACCGAGCTGGCCTTCGGAGACTCGCCCAATCGCTACGACGGCAATCCGCACGAACATGTCAACTTGGTATGCACGGAGTGCGGGAGCATCGTGGACCTGGAGGAATCGCTGTTAGAGGAGCTGCGCGAGCGGGTCGTGCGGGCCAGCCGTTTTCTCGTCAGAAGCCAACGCCACGAATTCCACGGTGTTTGCCCCCGGTGCCAAAACGCAAAAGGGGCCTAGCCGCCGGCAGACCCCGTCCGCCGGCGCTCTCCCCCGACAGCAGGCGGGCCGATGTGCCGTCACCTACGGGTGTTGCACGTTACCGTGCAGGTCTCATGTGCCGCCCGTGGCTCCGGAGCCTCCGATGACGTTCCGCCCGGATCTTCGCGGTGCGGACAGGTCTTTTCGCGGTCCACTGGGCCTGTCCGCTGCGAATTCCGTCGGCCGTGAGCAGCAGCAGATACGGCGTGCTCAGCATAGGGATACCTCCTCGCAAGGTAATCCGGTAGGTAACGACGGAACGCATGCTGCCCATCATTCACCACAGCCCGTCCAGACGAGCGGACTCATCCCGTTCCAGCGCAGCGACAGCGGCGCCGTCGCGCTTTGCACCACCATCCGCGCCAAGTCGTGCCACCACGAATAGATGCTCCGCGGATCCACGTTGGCTGCCGTCACGATCGCGTCCCTCACCGCCTTGGCGTCCGGCTCGCTCAGACGGTGCTGCTTTGCCCAGTCGTTTAAGATCCCGTCCAGATCGAAATCGTGCCGTCTCATGGAAGAGCCTCCGTTGCTTTCTCGCCCGTGCCGAGTGCCTCTGCGAGCAGCCTCCGGGCCCGCGCGATCTGATACCGTACCGTTCCGGCGGGCCGGCCCAGAACCTGGCCGATCTGGGTACTCGTCATGCCGCCCAAAACTTGCATCACGAGGGGAACCCGCAGCTCGTCCGGCAGTCTCCTGATCGCTGCGTCGACGGCCTGCACCGCTTCTCTGGCCGTGTACACCTCGCTGGGGTCGGCGGCTAGACGTGCCCCGTCCGCCTCGTCCAGTGCCAAGAGCGCAGTCCCCTCTTCCTGGCGCTGCTTCCGGTGGTAGCCGATGACCACGTTCTTGGCGATGCGAAACAACCAATAGCGCACGTTGTCCTCCTCCATATCCCGCGTCTTGTCGATGTGCCGCCACACCCGAAGGAACGCCTCTTGCAGCAGATCCCTCGCAGCCTGGTCGTCGTTCGTCCTGCCGAGGAGGTATGCGTACACGGCTGCGTGGTGCGCTTCATAGATGCAGTCGAACCGTGCCACGGCATCCCGGCGACCCACGTCTTGCATCGCGCCTCTCCTTATCCTTGGCCATCCATGTCCCCACCGGCGGACTGCACGATCAGATCGCCGAAACTCGTCGAGGCGAGCACCTGCACTACCGCTCGCAAATGCTTGGGAACGTGCAGAGCGCCCATGTGCAGAATATCCGTCACCTTAGACTGCAACAGCTCTTTCGTCACGTCAGGCTCAAAGGTGGCGTCGTCCATCATCAGCAGCGCGGTCCCTTCGGGCAAGAGTTCCAGAAATTCCCGGTCGAGCGTTACCTTGCTCGTGAACACGCGCACATTGGCCCCCGTGTACGCGAACATCTGCCCGGCGAACTGGGTGGTAGCCCGGGAGATCACGTCTTCGGCCTCCCTCGGCACCACGAGGATCCCCGAGACGATGAGCTCATAGCCGACCCGCTGCGGCACTCCCGTGATGACGATCTGGCCGACGAGCACCAAAACGTCCGTCGGGTCGCCGTCCCGGTTTTCCAGCACGGTGCCGCTCAGCTGCACGATGCCGGAACGCACGCTGACCCGCCGGCCTGCAGGCACCTTCACGACCTGCCCTACATTGCGTATGGCAACTTTGGCAATCGCCCCGGCCAATTCTTCCGGCACCAGCACGACGCCGACGTTCGTGATTTGCTCGATGGCCGCCAGCTCCTCGGGATCGGTCACACCCGTCAGATCGACGTAACCCGTATTCGTAATGCTGCGCCCCGCGGAATCTTCCCTTGCCATGGTGATCCTCCTTAGGCTGCATTGTGTTCTTTCATCAAGTAAGACGCGCAAACAAGGGAAGTGTTGATTTCCGGTGCAAGTTCAGTCGGGCCACAAAAGGGGGCCGGCAGCAAGCTGCCGGCCCCGAATCTTCACTCACCCGCCAGGCCCGTAAACTCCGCGTGGCCCAGCTGAACCGTATCGCCGCCTCCGCCGTGCCACGTAAGACGGATATACTCGGCGGCCAGCTCCTCGGGTACCTCTCCTATGAGCAGGAGGCGCTGCATTCCGTCGGAGGCTTCGCCTTCCTGCACCACCCGGAAGGGAATCTCGGTCCATCCTTCGTTGTCGGAGGAGACCGCCAGCCCTACGTAGCCGGCGAACGCGGCATCCTCTGCATAGAACGTTAACACAAAGCGCCGCAGCCTCGGCAGCCGCCAGGTCATGTATGCACCGCTCGCAGTCGGATACACGCGGTCGGCATCGCCGAAGAAACGGTCGGTCTGGTCCGTGGCATACTCCCATCCTTCCGACCGCTCCACCGATTCGAGCCGGGGGAGGAGTAAGCCGAAGAGATTCGCCGGCGGGAAGAAATGCTCCACCAACGTCTCCCAATTCCGCACTACGATGCGCCGCACGTCGAAGGAGACCGCGCCGCGGTCCGTCTCCACCGACAGCTTCAAATCGTACGTACCGTCGGCAAGTTGCAGCGTGTCAAGGGTAAAGCCGCGAGGCAGAACCCGGCCTTCGAACACGACGACCTCCGGATGGTCTTCGAATGCCCGGATCAGCTGTAGGCTTAACCGCACCCGTGCCACCTGTTCGCCCGGTTCGAGGCCGATCGCCGCAGCCACGGGCAGATGACCCCGGACCCTCGGCACCCCCTCCTCCGGACTGCGCAAGTGCACACGGCGGACGGAAACGAGCGCCTCCTGCCGGCGCACCCTGCCTGCTGCGTCGGTAACCTCTACTGCTAGACGCTGCGCAGCGCCGTCGGCGGAGGCCTCTCCCGAAAGGCGCACACCTTGGGGCAAGGAGTCGCCATCGTAGAGCAGGCGCTCGTTCTGGAATACGCGAACATTGCGGATCTCGATGCTAGGATCGACCCACACCCGGATTTCCTCGTCCGCTCCTACCGTGGCTCCCTCCGCAGGCGATGCGATGTAGATGCCGTTGACCTTGTAGCTGTCGAGCACCTGGCCGTCGGCGGATACCGCGAGCACGTGCACACCCGTTTCGTCGAGCGTGACTACCATTCCGTGCCGCACCGGCTCCGCCCGGACCAGATACCAGGTCGACGCCACGGGATGCACGTCGCGCGGCGTCACGCCCCAAGCGCCGTCACCGAAGAACACGATGCCCGCAGGGTCGAACCGCCCTTCCCGAATGGGCACGGTGCGCTTGTAGGCATGGTCGTGATTTTCGAACGCGATGCGCACGCCGTAGGCTTCAAAGAGGGGCAGCCACGTCTCGCGGATGCGAGATTCCGTAGTGCCGCCGAAGCTGCGCACCGAAGGATACGCCGTCACGTGGTATACGGGGATCACGTGGGTGACATGCTCCCGGGCGGCCAAGACCTCCTCGAGCCATACCGCCTGGACGTCCGTGACGGAGTTGGTGTGATCGGTGTCGAGTACGATGAGGCTCAAGTAATCGCCGAAATCCAGGACGCCGTATCCGGGCTGTCCGGGGAAGGCAAAGAGGCTGTAAAAGAAGGGCGCGATGCGGCTTCGCCATTCATCGGTCTCTTCATACTCCGGATAGCTGCGGTAGAACCCACCCTGCACTTCGTGGTTGCCGATGCCCACGACGATCGGGATCACGCGTCCGGACGAAGTGATGAGCGTGCTCCGCACCGCCTCGAACCATTCGTACCAGAACTCGGCCAGCACCCCGTCGGCATAGGCCAAGTCGCCGCCCCATACGACAAATTCCGGATCATACGCGGTGATGACGCGGTTCATCTGCTCCATCCATGCTTTCTGGTGCCGGGTGTCGCCTCCGGCCGCGAACGTAAAGGCAGTTTCGAGCCGGTCAGGCATAGTGCGGAAACTGTAGGTAGCGGCGTGGCCCGCTATTTGAAACTCGTACGTGGTACCCGGCAGAAGATCCGTCAGATGGGCCCGAAAGATTCTGCGGTCCGGCAAGGCGTGGGACAATTCGGCCGCCTCATGTTCCCGCCACTCCGACTCGCCTACGGCCCGGTAAAAAAGGAGCGGCTCCGGCAAAGCGAAGGCGGAATGATAGTGCCAGTCGACGGTCATAGTCGTCGTCGGATCGTCTTGCCAGGTCAGAAGCAGCCCGGCCAGGGGAAGCTCCTCGGAAGATGCCGCCGGGGTGCGCAACGACCAGGCACCTAGCACTACCAAAGCGATGAGCAGAAGCGCCGACCGAACCCGCACGCTGATCCCTCCACTAAGGCCCCGGCACTGTGCAGCCGTGGACCAAAGTGCTTCCAATTGTAATATTAGTTGGACCCGCCTGCAGATTCCTTCCAAACGGCAGGTGCGCCCAGCAGGACGGGGAGGATCCGGGCGACGATCCCCTCCGGGCCACGGTCCCCCCCTGCCTCGCCTACGCAACGTACGGCCGCAAACCGGACTAGGACGCGTCGACCGTCTCGGCCACCGTCCTCCTGCGCGCCGCAAGAGCAGCCCGCACGCCGTCTCCGTAATCGGGATGGACGCGGTCGAAGTGGGCCAGCTGGCGGTCGATGATGAACTGGGGCACCCCGTCCATAGCTTCGGCAATGTTGGCGAAGAGGCGCTGCCGCTGCCCCTCGTCAAAGAGCAGGAAAAGCGCCCTGGGTTGGCTGTAGTCGTCGTTGCCCTCGCGGTGGTCGTAGCGGTCGGCATCGCCGGAGATCTTGAGGGGCGGTTCCGTCACGTCGGGGCGCTCCACCGGTCCGCCGAAGGAGTTCGGTTCGTAGTAGGCGTCGGGGTTGGGCACGTTTTCGAAGAAACGCATGGGCCCGTCTTTGTGGTAATGATGCACCGGGCACTTGGGTCGATTGACGGGCAGCGCTTCGTAGTGGGTGCCGAGGCGGTAGCGGTGGGCGTCCGCGTACGAGAAGATACGGGCCTGCAGCATCTTGTCCGGGCTGAACGATATGCCCGGCACCACATTCGACGGGCTAAAGGCGGCCATTTCGATCTCGGTGAAATAGTTGTCGGGGTTGCGGTTCAGCTCGAGGATGCCCACTTCGATCAAGGGAAAGTCCTTGTGAGGCCAAACTTTCGTCAGATCGAAGGGATTAAAGGGGACCTGCTCGGCCTGTTCTTCCGTCATGATTTGGATGCAGAAGCGCCACTTCGGATAGTCGCCCCGTTCGATGGCGTAGAACAGGTCTTCCTGGGACGATTCCCTCGTGCGGCCGATGACTTCCCGCGCCTCGGCGTTGGTCCAGAACTTGTGGCCCTGCATCGTCTTGAAGTGGAACTTGACCCAGTACCGCTCGTTCTTCGCATTAATGAAGCTGTAGGTGTGGGACCCGTAGCCGTTCATAAAGCGCGGGCTTTGGGGCAGGCCCCGGTCGGAAAACAGGATGGTCACCTGGTGCAGGCTTTCCGGCGAGAGCGACCAGAAATCCCACATGGCCGTGTTGGACCGTAAGTTCGTACGGGGATGCCGCTTTTGCGTCCGGATGAAATCGGGGAACTTATACGGATCGCGTACGAAGAAGACGGGCGTGTTGTTCCCCACCATGTCCCAGTTGCCCTCTTCGGTGTAGAACTTCAAGGCGAAGCCGCGCACGTCCCGTTCCGCGTCGGCGGCGCCCAGCTCTCCCGCTACGGTGGAAAAGCGGGCGAGCACCTCGGTTTGCTTGCCGATTTCCGAGAACAGCTTAGCCCTCGTGTACTGCGTGATGTCGTTGGTCACGGTGAAGGTGCCGTAGGCTCCCCACCCCTTCGCGTGAACCGCTCGCTCCGGTATACGCTCGCGGTTTTGGTGGGCCAGCTTTTCGATCAGTTGGTAGTCTTGCAGAAGAAGCGGACCCCTGGGTCCTGCCGTAAGACTGTTCTGATTGCTCGCGACGGGCGCCCCCGCCGTGGTGGTGAGATGCTTCTGGTCGCTCATACGCTGCGTCCCCTTTCATGACCCGTGTCCCGCTATTGCCGGGACATTGATCCCTTACTTCCCGAGCCATTCGCCACTCATAGGAAAATCCCTCCTTATGGATAGCGAGTATCGTTTGAGAACTCGTCGCCACAAAGGAGGGATCTTCGTTCTGAATATGATGACATCCATGCGAGCCGCGGGATGCAGCGGAGGTCCGGCCAGGCCCCCGACGGCGCGGCGAAGCCTGCCGCCTCGGGGCCGCCGGGCTCGCCGCTCTGAAGACCTGTCTTACGTCACCCCTGCGCCACGGCTTGTTCCACGTAGGCGGGGTCGAGCAAGACCTCGCACAAACGATAAAGGTAACGCATTTGTTCCGGCTTCGCTGCTCCGGGGGTGGCCATCGCCTCGCCCGGGACCTCCAGATTGAAGGGCCCGTCGTAGCCGATCGCGTGCAGGGCGCCCATCACTTCCACCCAGTTCACCTTCCCCCGGTGCGGCGCCCAGTGTCGATCCATGTGCCCGTCGTTGTCGGCGACGTGGAGCGCCACGAGCCGAGGGCCCACGGCACGGATCGCCGGTCCTTGCGGAATGCCCGAGAGCAAAGCGTGTCCCGTGTCCCAGCAGATGCCCACTCGGTCCGAGGCCACGGATGCCACGAGCCACAACAGGTCGCCCGTGGTCACGCCGAAGCGCCCGCCGTGGCGGTTGCGTCCGATCATGTTCTCGACGGCGATACCCGTGCCCCACTCCTCCGCCGTCCGCGCGAAGGCCGAAAACACCTCGAGATTGCGCCGGCGGGTCCATTCCATCACTTCCGGATCGGCGCCTGCGTCTTGATGCGAGCCGGGATGGAGCACCACCCACCGGACGCCCAGCTGCGCCGCCCTGCGGATGGAGCGGTGCGCCCGGGCGATGTCCTCGTCCGCATTGTCGTCGCACAAATTGAACATGTGCCCGTGCATTTGGACGATCTCTACGCCCGCCCTCTCAGCCGCCCGCCGGATCCGCTCGATGCGCGACCCTTCGTCCTCTTTGCCCTCCAAGTACAGTTTCTCGTGGGTGAGGCCGAACTCCACCTGGCGAAAGCCTGCCTCACCGATCAAGCGAATCGCCTCGTCCGGTTCCGCCTCGGTCAACATGTCGGTCCACAAGCACGGGATCATGGCCACTTCGTGTCACTCCTGTCGTGAGGATCCAGCCTCCGCCGGTTGCATCGTCGTCCGGCCACTGCCGCTTCCTCACTCGGCGCCGGCGATGGGCAACTCTTCCGGGGGTTCCAGGTCCTCAAGGTGCGATGCGTCGACAAACAGATCACACGTCCAGCGGGAGCCGTCCCAGCGCAGCAAGGTGCAAGCGGTGTTTTCCATGCGGATGCGTTCGGTAATGCCCAGTGCCGCTTGCAGGAAAGATGCCATGAGCGCGCCGTGGGCTACCACCAAGATGCGTCCGCCGGGATGCGCGTCGCGGATCTTTTGAAAAACGGCCACCGCTCTCTTCCGCAATGCCTCATGCGTCTC
>JAAYLA010000118.1 GCA_012522135.1 Bacillota bacterium
CCGCCTCGGTTTGCTTGCGGTTGTACTCGGCGATGAAGTCGGTGACGTAGTCCCGTGCTTCAAAGTCCTTGGCATACAGGCTGATCGTCGCCGGCCGGTCCGGGTCGACGACGCCCAAGAGCGCCGTAACCTCTTCGTACGTGTCCGCCGGTACTGGCACCGGCACGGGCACCGTCTGCCCGGCCTGCGGGAAGCGGCTGAAAAGCTGGGCAAGCTGCTCCGGCGTGAGATTGGCCAAGAACGCGCGCTGCTCGGGAGTCAACTCGTCGAAGCCGCCTGCAGGGCCCATGCCCGGCGCCCCGGGGAACGGTGCCGCCTCGGCAGCGGCGGCTGTTTGCGTCGCCTCGCCGAAGGGCCTGCCGCTGAAGACGTTCACGGCAGGGTTTTCCAGCTGCGCCACGACGATGGGCGCCTCCCTGACGGCGTCGATGATGTAACGGGTGAGCGCGGGCGTGTAACCGATCAGGCTTTGGTTTGCCCCCGTGACGGATCCCTCGGCAGGGCGGACGATGCCGGCTATGCGCAATTCGACGGCCCCGGCGAGCATATCCTCCAGGTCGCCTGTGCGCTCGACCCAAACACCCAGCTCTTCGTCGTAGGCGTAGCGGTCGGGCGGCAACACCAGCTTGAACCGCAGATCCAGAATTTCATCGTAGGAGAAGCTGTAGCGGGGCAGTTCGAGGCGCACGTTTTCGCCTCCGGACCGCAGCACACGCACGGCCTCCTCCGGATCGGCCAGGCCCAGCCCGAACAAGGTGAGGTCGCTGATTTCGCCCCGGTCATCGACGATCAAGACGACCTCGTTATAGGCAGACGGCCAGCGTCCGGCGACCACGTCGTATTGCGCCGCGAGGAACTCCGGGTTGTCGAGGAGCTCCTGCCACGCCACCAGCCCCGACATGGTCATGATCGCCCGGCGGTTCGGGTTGAGTTCCATCATGCTGCTAAAGGCGTCCACGAGCGGGCTCGGATGGACTTGGACGGTTCCCGCGGGCGTGCCGACGGCATAAACGGTAAAGGGGACGTCGTAGCCGTAGGATAGGGCCGTCAAATGGGGAGCGAGCTCGTCGTAATGGGCTTCGATGTAGGCTTTGAACCGGGCGAGGTCGTTTTGGTGAATTTGCGCCGCACGGAAATTGAGCCTGTTCACGAGTTCCGCGTTCACGTAGACGGCCTCTTCCTCCCGCGGGCCCTGCCTTGTCCGCTGGATGTTGCGCACGGCTTGCATCGCGGCCTGGGCATCGACCGCCTGCTCTTCGATTGTGATGGGGTACGAGGCCAAGGTCTCCGCCTCGACCGTCGAGATGTAATCTTGGAACCCGCTGGAGAGGGATAAGATGAGCGCGATGCCGATGATGCCGATGCTTCCGGCGAAGGCGGTGAGCAAGGTGCGCGCTTTTTTGGTCAGCAGGTTGTTGAAGCTCAAAGACAAAGCCGTGGCAAAGGACATCGAAGGCCGCTGCGCTGCAGTGAGGGGATCGGCGTTACGGGCGGGGCCCGCCTGGTCCGTACCGTCGTAGGGGTTGGAGTCCGAGATGATCCGGCCATCCATGAGCCGCACGATGCGCGTGGCGTACTTTTCGGCCAGCTCGGCGTTGTGGGTGACCATGATGACCAGCCGGTCCTCCGACACCCGCTTCAATATGTCCATGACCTGCGTGCTCGTTTCGCTGTCGAGGGCGCCGGTCGGCTCGTCGGCAAGCACGATGTCCGGATTGTTCACGAGGGCCCGGGCGATGGCGACGCGCTGCATCTGGCCCCCGGACAGCTGGTTCGGTTTCTTGTACAGCTGGTCGGCGAGGCCCACCTGCGTGAGGGCATCGACGGCACGCTTTCGCCGTTCCGCCTTCGATACGCCCGACAGCGTAAGGGCCAGTTCCACGTTGGCGAGCACGGTTTGGTGCGGGATCAAGTTGTACGTCTGGAACACGAAACCGACCGAGTGGTTGCGGTACGTGTCCCATTCTTTGTCGGTGAAGTGCTTCGTCGACTTGCCGCGGATCGCCAGGTCGCCGCTCGTGTAACGGTCCAGGCCGCCGATGATGTTGAGCAACGTCGTCTTTCCGCAGCCCGAAGGCCCTAGGACGGCGACGAACTCACTGCGGCGGAACGCGATGTCGATGCCGCGCAGAGCCTCCACCTTCGTTGCGCCGGTATCGTATATTTTGACGATATTTTGCAGTCGTAACATGGTGGACCTCATTTCTCGCACGGAATTTGCCGGTCGCGCGGATGCCCGCTTTCTCCCGTCCCGCCCGGCTTGCGTGACGAAGCGGGCCGTCTCGCTATGCTTATAGTCTGCCGCAAAGAGGAAGAACTCGCGGGCCCAGGTGACGCGGCTGCGCGGGAGCCGTCAGCCTCCGGCCTTGGGCACCTGGGGCACGAACGGCTTAGCCGGCTTCTTGAACAAAGGCTTCAGCATCGGCCACAGGCGGCGGGCCTCTTCGCGGCCGAGCTCCTCCAAGCGATCGAGCCCGTCTAAGGTGTCGAGGCTGTAGGGCTTGTCTCCCACCAGCGGATTGACGCGTATCACCTGGCCGGGACCCGGCAACAGCGTGCGGGCCACCTGCTCGGAGAAGGACGACTGGGCACGCATGATCATGTCGACGTAAATATAGGGCTTGCGATAGAACGAAGCGAGGCCGCGGTTCAGCTCTTCCGTGAGGTCGGCCGACACTTCCGACCGGGTGGGGCCGAGGCTGAGCACGCGCACTTTCTTGGCCGGCCAGCCCAAGGTGCCGATGGCCTCCACTACGCCCAAGGCCACGGGATTGACGGCATACAGGCCGCCGTCGACGAATACCTTGCCGTCCTCCGAGGTAAAGGGGCGGAAGTAAATGGGCAAAGCGGCGGTGGCCAAAGCGACGTCCACCAGGCGTGCGTTGTGGTTGTGCGCTTCGGGATCCGGGTGGTGCGGCGTGCGGTAGATGAAGCTGTGACCGGTGTTCACCTGGTACGTGGGGATCGCGAGGCGGATGGTCGAGTCGCCGAGCCGCTTGTCGCCCAACACGTTTTCGAGTTCCTGTCCGAGGCGGTTCATGTCGTATTTCGGACCGAAAACCTGAATGGGCAGGCGCTTCGTCTGCGTAAACACCGCCGGGCCCCGGCTCTTGTAGAAGGAGAGGATTTGAGTCGCGCTGTGCCCGCTGCCCAAGGCCAACGCGATAATGCCGCCGGTCGAGGTACCCACGGCCAGATCGAAGTAACGTCCGATGTTATCGCCCAAGTGGCTTTCGAGCTCGGCCAAGAACGCGGCGGCAAAGGTGCCTTTCATTCCACCTCCGTCGACCGACAACACCCTGTACACGCACGATCATCCTCCAGTCCCTTCGCCGTTGTGCCGTGCCTTAAACTTTTTGGCAAGCAAACACGCCTTTCCTGCCCATGCGACCGATATTGAGCACTTGCGGGCAAGGGCAGGAAGGGCCGCGTGGCGGGCAGAAAAGCGGAAACGAAACCCTATTTATGCAGGCAAAGGCCGACGGTTCGAACCATGTGCGGTAGGATAGGAAGGGTGGATGCGTTCATGCAAAGTCTCACGGGGCTGTTGCAGGCCGATCCCGCGCCCTTGCCCGACGACGCGGGCCGCCGCCGGATCGCGCTGCAGCTGGGCGAAGCGCTGGGGCTGACGATCTACGCGAACTCGGTCAGCTTCGCCCGGGGCAGCTGCTTTGCGTTAGGCCGGGTGGGCGTGGAAAAGCGGTTGGTGGCGGTCGCGGAGCAGGCGGAACGGCTGGCCGGCTTCGAAGGGACCGTGGGCGAGCTTACTTTGCCCGGCGGAACCTTGCACTGCTGCATCGGACCGGCGAGCCCGGAAAATGCCCGCCTGCTGAGAGAGCGTCTGCCTTTCCTGCGGCCTCAGGTGCTCGGTTTGGCAAAATCGATCGGCTGCGGCGACCGGCTGGGCCTCGCGACGCCCGGTCACGTGGACGCCTTGCGCCGGGTCGCCGAAGAGGCCCATCACACGATGTCGCTTATCGCCGCGCAGCAGTCGGTGCGCGAGAATGCCCGCACGGGACGTACGCCGCAGCAGGTGCTCGACGATGCCATGTGGGGCATTTTCGAGGCCGGGTGGCGGGCGGGGTACGGTGCCGACGCCGATCACCTGAAGACGCCCGACGACGTCGCACCGTGGGTCGAGGCGGGCTTTACCTTTTACACCATCGATCCCGGGGATCACGTGGACGACGGCGCGGAACTCGGGTCCGCGGCTGCGCTGCGTGAGAAGGTGGCGGCCCTGCCTTGGGACGTACTGGAAAGCGATCCCGACGATTTGCTCCGCCGTTTCCGCGCGCCGGTCGACATCGGGACCGAACTTGTGACGATGGATGAAATGCAGATTTTGCGGGCCGCGGCGAAGTACGGCCATGCGGTCGCGCACACGGTCACCATGTACCGGCACATCCGCGACGCGATGGGCGGTCGTCCCTTTGAGCTCGAGGTCAGCGTGGACGAGACCGCGACCGTCACCCGCGTCGAGGAGCACATTTATATAGCGACCGAGCTGCGGCGGCTGGGCGTCGAGTGGGTGAGCCTCGCGCCCCGCTATGTGGGATCGTTTGAAAAAGGCGTCGACTACATCGGCGATCCCGGCAAGTTCCGCGCCGATTTTGCCCGCCACGCGGCCGTCGCGAAAGCCTTCGGACCGTATAAGCTGAGCCTGCATTCGGGTTCGGACAAATTCACCGTCTACCCCATTGCGGCCGAGGTCGCGGGCGAGCTGGTCCACTTGAAAACCGCAGGCACCAGCTACCTGGAGGCGCTGCGCACCGTGGCCCACGTCGAGCCGGATCTGTTCCGGGAAATCCTCGGGTTTGCCAAACAGCGCTACGGTACCGACCGCGCCTCGTACCACGTGTCGGGTGAACCCGGGCGCGTGCCGGACCCCGGCCGCGTCGAGGCCGGCGAACTGCCCGGGCTCATCGACCGGTTCGACACGCGCCAGGTGCTGCACGTGACCTTCGGTTCGGTGCTGCAGAACGACGGGTTCAAGGAGCGCCTTTACGACGTCCTGCGCCGCCACGAAGATCTGCACTACGAAATGATCAGCCGCCACTTCGTGCGCCACATCCGCCCCTTTGTGCTCGGTGCGGCGGGGTCGGCGGCGGGCCGGGTGGACGCCGGGGTCTGAGGCGCAAGGAGGCTTCGAGGGACATGCCGGGCAAATGAACGAGCGCCCCGGCGCGGTGCGGGGCGCTCTGCCGCGGCGCGGCTTCTTACGGCAAAATGCCGAGCTCCGTCAGGGTAGCGAGCATTTGCCGTTCGATGTCTTCCAACACTTGAGCCAGGGGCTGCGTGCCGTTGAAGTAGGCGAACACGCCCTCGAAGTGCGATTTGGTCACCGGCCACATGACGCCCTGCGGCAGCGGCCTGGCGTAAGAAGTGGCCTCGATGGCAACGGCTTTGTACTTCGGATCCCAGTCGCCCAAGAACGCGTCGGACAAAGCGTCGCTGCGGGTTACGGGGAACTGGCCGCGTCTTGCGAGGATCGCCTGTCCTTCCGTCGCCATCAGCTCGACGAAGCGGTAGGCGGCATCTTTGTTGCGGCCGTGGACCGACACCGCCTGGCCCTGGCCTTCGATCGCGGTGGCCCGGCCGCCCGCCGGGCTCATCGGCAAGGGGGCCGCGCCGAACTCGAACCGCCATCCTTCGGGACCCCGGGCGGTATAGTCGATCGCCCAAACACCCGCCGGCATCATCGCGATATGGCCGTTCGCGAAGGCCAGGTGGGGCGATGAAACTCCCAGATGCTGCACTTGCGAGCCCGCGTTGACCTGCAGGTTGCGCCCGGCGGGGAACCACTGGGCGTACCATTCGAGGGCTTCGATCACTTCTTGGGCCCGCACGTTCGGCCGCCTGTCGGGGGTGAAGATCGTCCCGCCATTGGCCCAGATCAGGCTGTACCAGCTTGTCCACCAGTTCGTCATCATGCCGAACACGTCGTTCAGCTCGTCGCCGTCGGTATCCATGGTCAGGCGCAGGCCGGCGAGGTACCAGTCGTCCCACGTCCAGCCGTCATTCGGCGGCGTCACCCCGTAGCGGGCAAACAGTTCGTTGTTGTAAAGCAGTACGGCGATGTCGTTGTCGAAGGGCAAGGCAAACTGGCGGCCTGAACGGTCTTGCCAGGCCTGCAGCGACGTGGGGAAGATGTCGCCGGTGGAGTAGCCGCTGGCGGCCAGGTAGTCGGTCAGATCAAGGAAAACGCCTTGGGCTTGTAGTTCCTCGAACCACAGCGTGCTGACCGCGATGACGTCGGGCCCGGTACCAGCGAGGAAGTGTACCAAGATCGCGTCCTTGTACTCGCTCACGCGTCCGGCAAAGCCTTGCACCTCGACCTTCAGCCCCGTCTCGGCCTCGAACTTGTCGAAGATGGGCTTGTAATCGTCCATCTCCTCCGGCCGCGCCCACGTGTAGAAAAGCAGGCTGTCTTGGGCCAAGACGAGGCAGCCGCCTGCGCACAGCACCGCTGCGACGCAGAGAACGAGCGTCATCGACCAACTTGTGCGGTTTTTCGACATGCCTTTCTCTCCCTTCTCAATACCGCGTTCCCGTTTTCGGCGCGCCGGGCGGAATGGGGGGTTGTATTCCTGCGCCCGTCGCATACGTGTGTTATGGCGGGTTCTACCGAGAATACTTACAATTTCCTCCGTTTCGGGAAGGGGAGGGCGGTACGGGAGGTTTCCTAATCGCCCGGCAGGACCAACTCTGCCCGGATCGATTGCCGGCCGGTGTGGGAAGATGTAGAATGCGAACTACTATGAGTTAGAAGGTTGTGGAAAGAAAAATTATAGCAGGAAGGGGCATCGCGGCAAACGGAAATGCAGATGGAACAGGTGATGGTACAAAACGTGAACGTGCCGGGCTACGAGCGTTTTGTCGATGCGCACCGGTACCGGTCGATGCGCCGGGCCCTGCGCGAGGTGCTGCCGGAGGAGGCTCCCGGGCTCACGCAAGCGGAAATGCTCGCCGCGGTGGCCGGCCGGTTGCCTGAAGCGCTCTTTTCCGGAGCGGAGCAGGCGGGCTGGTGGCTGAAGACGGTGATGGCCGACTTGGAAGCGAAAGGGCTGCTCGAGCGTGAACCGACGCGCCCCGTGCGCTGGCACCGCGCGGCGGCGTTCTAAGGGGCGCCCGGCGAAAAACAGCCGGCCCCGGGCCGGCTAGGTTGCCCGGGGCCGGCGGATTTGCGCGTGCCGTGGCGAGCCGCAGCCCGGCGGCGACGGGGAAGGTCAGTCGCCCAGGACGGCCCAGTAGGCGTCGAGGGCTTGCTGGATGCGGATCTCGGCGTCGGCCAAGGCCTGCTGCGGATGCTTGGCTCCCGTGTAAATTTCGGTGCCGGCGGCATCCATCGGAACCAGTACGTTCGGCGGCGCGGTGATCTCGTACTGCAGCGCCTCGAGGACGACGTGCCAGTACGGGTTGCCGAACTGGTAGTCGGGATGGCGGTTGAAATCGATCACGGGGCTGGGACGTCCCTGTGCCCGGGCGAAGTAGCCGCCGCCTTCCTCTTCCGTGGTCAGGTACTTCAGGAGCAGCCAAGCCGCCTCCAGCTTATCGTCGGATATGGTGGCCGGAATGGCGTAGGACCAGGTGCTCGAGACCACGTTCACGGGGCGGGAGTTCGGATTGTTGGAGTTGACGGGTGCGGTCGCGGCGCCCCAACGGAAATCGGCGTTGCGGGCGAGGCCGAATCCGGAGTTGTTCGTGAAGAAAATGCCCGTGCGACCCTCCCAGAAGCTTTGTCCCGCGCCGTACAGCGTGTTGTACGAAGCGTAGTCGCCGTAGGCGTCAAGCAGCACGTCGCGCATGAACTCGGCCGTTTCGATCGCGGCGGGGGTTACCGCTTCGGCCTTCGTCCAGTCGTCGCTCCAAAACTGCACACCGTTCCATGCCACGGCTTGGGAAAGGGCCGGAATCTGGCTGCCGAGATAAATCAGGCCGCCGCTGTCGTCTTTTTGGGTCATGCGCAAGGTCGCGGTGCGCCAGTCATTCCAAGTCTTCGGGGGCTGCTCGCTGTCGAGACCGGCGTTGTCCATCATGTCGCGGTTGTAAAACATGAGGTTGGTCCAGGCCGAGCCGCTCATCGACGGGAAGGCGTACGTGCTCCCCAGAAACTGGAAGCTGCGCAAGTCGCCCGGGTTGAACATGTCCAGGTCGATGTTGTCGCGGGCCGCGAGTTCGTCGAGAGCCAAGAAGCCGCCCAAGCTGATGAACTGGAAAGCGTAGGTGCTGCGGAGCATGATCACTTCGGGCGCGGAGCCTGCGACCAGCATCGTGCCGAGGCGGTCGGCTGCACCGGCGGTGCTGCTGAAGTTGCTCTCGACCTCAATCCACGGATACTTGGCCATGAAGTTTTGGAGAATTTCGTCCACCAGGTCCGTCAGGCTCCAGTGATGCCAAAGCGTGATCTTGACCTTCTCTTGGGCGCCTGCCAGCGGTGACACGGAAAGCAACACGACGAGCAGTGCGACCGATAAACGAAACGTGCGTTTCCGGAGCATAGTCAAACCTCCCCGAGGTGATGTGGTTCTAACGCGCGTTAGTGAAGCGCCATACAAGCCCTTCGAGTTAACTAACGCGCGTTAGAACTGCGGAATGTGAACCTGCCGCTAAGAGCATTATGGACCAATCACCATTTTTCGGTCAAGAGGCATACGATTGGTAGAATATACAGACGCTTCGTCCGTTTAATTTCCCAAAAATACCCCGGGATCCTGCTGCGGGGTAAGCCGGGAACTCTTGCCGTGGAACTTGTGGGGGGCGGCATCCAAAGCACGGGCGAGCGCCGCGACCACTGCGGGATCGAACTGCGAACCGGCCTCCCGCCGGATGGCCTCCAGCGCGTCGGCGGGACTTAAGGCGGGGCGGTAGGGCCTGTCGGACGTCATGGCTTCGTACGTGTCCGCTACGGCAATGATCCGGGCGTCGAGGCACACTTCGTCTCTGCTCAGGCCTTCGGGATAGCCTTTGCCGTCGTACCGCTCGTGATGCTGGCGGACGCCCGGCACGTAGTCGCGGTAGGTGGCGATGCCTTCGATAATTTGCGCGGATTTGACGGGGTGGGTCCGCATGAGGGCCCACTCCGCATCGGTGAGCTCGCCGGGCTTGCGCAGAACGTCTTCGGGCACGGCCAGCTTGCCCAAGTCGTGGAGCAGCGCAGCCCAGCGGATGCGGTCGACGTCGGCTGCGGATAGACCCATCTGCTCGGCGATGGCGGTGGCGTACTCCGAGACCCGCAGCGAGTGGCCGGCCGTATAGGGGTCCTTGGCGTCGACGGCGCGCACGAACGCCAAGACGGTCTCGGTGTTCACCTTGCGCAGCAGTTCGACCTGGCTCGCGAGGCCTCGGGTCAAAGCGCCCGTCAGCGCTCCGATACCGCCGAAGAAGCCGAGCCGTATGAGCCAGTTCTCCACGGTTTGTGGGACGGCGTCCCCGACATGACTCGGCATCAGGGGGCCGCACAGAATGCCCGCAATGAAGCCTACCGCGAGGCCGCCCCGGTGGTGGTGCAGGAAAGCTGCTACGATGATGGGCACGTAGAAAAGGTGAGGCGCGGCCGTGCTGGTCCCTCCGGCCCGGTAGGTGATGCCGTAGGCTGCCAGCAGCGTAAGGGCGATCAGTGCGCCCGCCAAATACGGCGACTCGCGCAGCCTTAAGTACCGAGGCAGCCTCATCATAAACACCACCCTGATCGGCGCGTACGACGGAGTCGTCAGTTATCAGTATTGTGCGCCAACCACTGATCTCCTGCCGCGCCCGGGATAGAATTGCTCCAATACCCGGCGTCAGGACAGCGCTGGATCGTCGCCCGTCGGAAACAGGAGCGAAGCGCTGACCGTGACGAGCAATACGGCCAAGATGATCGACAGCGAAAGGAGCGGCGGAATGTGGACGATGTTGGCGACCAGCATCTTGACGCCGACGAAGGTTAGGATGACGGAAAGGCCGACCTTAAGGAAACGCAGCTTGCCCATTACGTTCGCCAGCAGGAAGTACAGCGACCGCAGGCCCAAGATCGCGAACACGTTGGAAGTATAGACGATGAACGGATCCTGCGTCACGGCGAAGATGGCGGGCACCGAATCGACGGCGAACATCAGATCGCTCGATTCCACGATGGCCAATACGACGAACAGCGGCGTGGCCATCAGGCGGCCGCCCCGGCGCACGAAGAAGTTGTGCCCCTCGTAGCGATCGGTGACCGGCAGGAAGCGCCGCACGAGCCGGATGACGCCGCTCTTGCCCGGATCGACCGCCACGTCCCGTTGCGTCAGCAAGCGAATGCCGGTGAAGAGCAAGAACGCGCCGAACAGGTACATGACCCAGCTAAACGAAGCGAGGAGCGTGGCGCCGACGGCGATGAGCGCACCGCGCATGACGAGTGCGCCCAATATACCCCAAAACAGCACACGGTGCTGGTACTGGGGCGGCACCTGGAAGTACGTGAAGATGAGCACGAAGACGAAGATGTTGTCCGCGCTCAGGGATTTTTCTATGACGTAGCCGGTGAGATATTCGAGGGCGACGTCCGCTCCCTGCCAGAAGTAGAGCAGGCCACCGAATACGAGTGCGACCGCGATCCACACGAACGTCCAAACGCCGGCTTCCTTGGCGGTGACCACGTGATCGTCGCGGTGAAAAACTCCCAGGTCCAAGGCGAGCATGGCCAGCACGAACACGTTGAACCCTACCCACAAAACCCATGTTGCTTCCATGACAAAGGTTCCTCTCCTTGATGGGTTTGTGGAAGGTCTCGCCGCCGAGGTGTATTGTTCCTCGGTCCAGGAGCGGGCCACACAAGGTGCCGTGCTGACGCCCCGGGAACGATGAAGCTACTCCCCTTCACTGAGTACGAGGATAGATGACTCTGCAAGTGGTGTCAATATTCACTGGACGAATCCTTGGGAGAAACGGTTCCCGGCCCTCTCCGCACGCGGCGTTCATGTGCACACACAGGGGTCAATTTCAAGGTTTCTTGGTGTATAATGTAACTGAAAGGGACGTGGCAAGTTCCATCTCCTGCGGGCCGTCCAAGCCGGCGGCGGAGACCAGTGCGTCGGCCTTTCACGTCTTGTGCCGGTAGCTCCGTCGGAAGTGGTGAAAATTCAGAATTGCGAGGTGACAACGGATGGCTAAGTTCCGGGATTCCAGGGAAATCGAAACGAAGTGCCCAGCCCAGTTGAGGAACCCCGAGTGCGTTCGCTACTGGTTCGCCGTCGCAGCCATTGTGGTCACCATCTTGTACGGCTTAGGCCTCGTGTTCGCCGGATAAAGCATTCCCGCCATTTTCTCAAGCCCTGTGGCTTTGTCATTTCCTCCTAATCGATCCGCGTCGGATATGCCGGTAAGGAGTAGACCACTCTGGTCGATCTGTGGTATGCTGAGATCGACCAGCGTGGTCTATTCTTGTCCGCGAGAGGGGGGCGTCGCCGTGACCGGTGCTTTTTCCCGGCTCGACCCGGCCAAACAAAAGCGCATACTCGACGCCGCTATGGCCGAGTTCGCCCGGTACGGGTACGAACAGGCGTCGACGAACCGCATCGTGCAGGCCGCGGGCATCGGGAAGGGCATGCTGTTCCACTATTTCAAGAGCAAGCTCGATCTATTCCGTTACCTAGTCGATTACAGCCTCCGGTACGTGCGGGAGCGCTATATGGTACAGGTCGACTGGCGGGAGCCCGACTTTATCAAACGTCTTTCGGGGGCGGCGCGCATCAAGATGGAAGCCGCCGTTCACGATCCCCATATGTTCAACTTCCTGAGCCTCGTGTATTTGAACGAGATGAACCGGCTCACCCCCGGGCAGCGGAAGGCAATCGAGGCTTTCCAGGCGGACGTGTGGGGGGCGATCTACGAAAACATTGACACGTCGCTGTTCCGGCCCGATGTGCCGCCCGGGCAAGTGATCAACGTGCTGCGGTGGACCATCACCGGGTATCAGCAAGAGTTGATCGCGCGCCTGCAACAGGAGGACGTGGGTTCCGTCGACCTCAAGGCCTACTTCGACGAGTACTACGAACTTCTGGCCGTACTTCGTCGCATCTTCTACAAGGAGGAGGCAGATTCCGGTGGCAGTTCTGGAAATTCGTAACCTGGTAAAGCGCTACGGCAACTTCACGGCGCTGGACGGCATCGATCTCGAGGTGAAGCAGGGCGAAGTGTACGGCTTCATCGGTCCGAACGGCGCGGGCAAGACGACGACGATCCGGGTGGTGCTGGGCATCTTGCGGGCCGATGCGGGCGAAGTGCGCATCTTCGGCAAGGACGCCTGGCGGCATGCGGTGGAGCTGCACAAACGCATTGCCTATGTACCCGGCGACGTCAACCTGTGGCCGAACCTGACCGGCGGCGAGGTCATCGACCTGTTCGTGCGCCTGCGCGGAAAGAGCAGCGCGGCCCGCCGCGACGAGCTGGTACGCCGCTTTGACCTGGATACGTCGAAAAAATGCGGCACGTACTCGAAGGGCAACCGGCAAAAAGTAGCCCTCGTTGCCGCTTTCGCTTCCGACGCCGATCTGTACATCCTCGACGAACCGACCTCGGGCCTCGACCCCCTCATGGAGCGGGTTTTCCAGGAATGCATCGCGGAAGTGAAGGCCGCGGGCAAGAGCGTCCTCCTCTCGAGCCACATTTTGTCGGAAGTGGAGCGGCTGTGCGACCGCGTGAGCATTATCCGGCAAGGTAAGATCATCGAAACGGGCACGCTCGAGGACCTGCGCCACCTCACGCGCACGAACGTCCGGGTGCAGACGAGCCGGCCGATCGAAGGCTTGCGCGAGCTCAAGGGCGTGCACAACGTGGTCGAGACGGAGCGGGGCGTCACGTTTCAGGTGGACACCGACGAGCTGGGTAGCGTCATTTCCCACGTGAGCCGATTCGGCATCCTCGATCTCCAGAGCGCGCCGCCTACTCTAGAGGACCTTTTCATGCACCATTACAAGAACGCCGGGGGTGAGTTGTAGTGCTGCGCGACGCGTTTCGAGGCACGACGCAACTTGCCCGGTTCATCTTACGGCGCGATAGGGTGCAGCTGCCCGTGTGGCTTGTGGCGATCGTCGCGCTCACGGTCGGCGTCACCGCGTCCTTCCCGAGCTTGTACCCGACGCCGGAGGAGCGGGCGATTATGGCCGTGACGATGGAAAACCCCGCGGTCGTGGCCATGATCGGTCCCATCTACGGCGTGGACGATTACACCTACGGCGCGATGACCGGCAACCAGATGCTCCTTTTCATGGTCACCGCCGTCGCCGTGATGAACATCCTGCTCGTCATCCGGCACACCCGAAGCGACGAGGAGCACGGCAGGATCGAAGTCATCCGCTCGCTGCCCGTGGGACGTCTGGCGGGCCTCGGCGCGACCCTTCTTGTGGTGGGCCTGGCGAACGTGGCCGTCGCGCTCTTGACGGGTCTGGGCCTTTTCGCCCTGGGCATTGAGTCGATCGATTTTGCGGGGTCGATGCTCTTCGGCGTTGCGATGGGCGCGACGGGCATCGCCTTTGCCGCCGTCACCGCCCTTTTCGCCCAGCTGACCGAGACGTCCCGGGGCGCCACGGGCCTCTCGTTTGCGGCCTTGGGCCTTGCTTACCTGGTGCGGGCCGTCGGCGACGTGAGCAGCGAAACGTTGGCACGGCTATCGCCCCTCGGCCTGATCTTGCGCACCGAGGTGTACGTGCGCAACTTGTGGTGGCCTGTTTGGGTGACGCTCGGTGTCGCCGCGGTGGTGGCGGGCCTGGCGTTTTACCTGAATGCGGTGCGCGACTTGGGCGCAGGTTTCTTGCGGGCCAGGCCGGGCCGGGAGCACGCGACGAAGTTTCTCGGAACGCCGTTCGGTCTGGCGGCCCGCCTGCAGCGTACGTCCTTCATCGCCTGGGCCGTGGCCCTCTTCGTGCTCGGAGCGGCGTACGGATCGGTGTTCGGCGATCTGGACGCATTCTTTGAATCGAGCGAGATGATCAAGATGATGTTGCCCGAGGCAGCAGGTTTTTCCCTCGGCGAGCAGTTTACCGCACTGGTCTTGGCGGTCATGGCGATGTTCACCGCGGTTCCAGTGGCCCTCCTCTTGCTCAAGCTCGGATCCGAGGAGAGGGCTTGGCGGGTCGACACGGTCCTGGCCGCAGCGGTGTCCCGGCGGAGGCTGCTCCTAAGCTACGTGACCCTCGCTTTCCTCGCAAGCGTGCTCATGCAGGGACTGTGCGGTCTCGGGTTCTGGCTGGCTAGCTCCGCGGCCATGGAAGAACCCTTCGGCCTCGGCCAGATCGCAGCCGCCTCGTTCGTGTACTTGCCGGCGATCTGGGTCATGCTCGGCCTGGCCGTGCTCCTTTTGGGCTGGTGGCCGAAGGGAACGGGACTCATCTGGCTTTACATCGTCTATTCCTTCTTCGTGGTGTACCTGGGCGATCTTCTGCGGTTGCCCGACGGGATGAAGAGGGTAACCCCCTTTAGCCACGTACCGCAGCTGCCCGTCGATGCCATGGAGTGGGGCGCCGTGGCGGTGCTTACGTTGCTGGCGCTTGTGGCCACGGCCCTCGGCGTGGCCGGCTACCGCCGGCGGGATATCGGCGTGTGACGGCCTAAGGCCGCGAAAAAAGGGCCGCCGGGAGCCTACGGCGGCCTCGCCATTGGCGCTGGACCTGGCCGCACACTGCGGGCTCATGCGGATTTTGACGATGTATAATACCGGGGGGTCGATGGCGTGAAAATAATCGATCGCGTGAGCGTGCGGACCAAACTGGCGCTGACGCTGCTTCTCATGGCGCTGGTCTTCGTTTCCGCGGTGGCGGTGGCCGTTTGGCAGCTGGGCGCTGTGAGCTCGGCAATCGAAGACATCGTGCAGGGCGCGGCCAGACAAGTCGAGGCGGTGCGCATCCTCGTCTCGCACCTGGAGTCGTACCGCGCAGCCGAAGCGGAATACCTCATCACCGGGGACACCCGGGTCTACGCTCGCGTTCTGGAAGCGCGGGAAGCCGTGGACCGGGCCGCCGACCGAGTGCGCGCGGATCTAGCCGGCGCGGAAACCGTGGCGTGGTTTGACTCGGCGTTCCGTGCGGAGTGGGAGCATCTGGTCCTATTGTCCGGCCGGGCCGCTGGACTGCGGTGGGACGGCGACGTGCACGGAGCGATGGCCACGTTCCCCGAAGTGAGCGCGGCCGTCGATCGCCTCCTCGCCGTGGCCGACGAGCTTGAGACCCGTTACACCGAGGCCAGGCAACGGACCGAGGAAGGCTTGATCGCGCGGTCAGCCGAGGTGCGGGCCGTCGCCACGGGTCTGCTTGCCGTGAGCCTCGTTACGGCCTTCGTGATCATCGTGGCGGTGCCTCCCGAGATCACGCGGCCCGTGCGCGCCCTGGCCGAGGCTTCCCTGCGCATGGCGGAGGGAGACTTGCACATCGAGCCCCTGCCGGTGCGGTGGAACGACGAACTCGGCCAGATGACCACGATATTCAACGGCATGGTTGAGAAGCTGCGCCGGGTCGTGTCGGAAGTGGTAGCTGCCGGCGACGAGCTCGGACGCAGCAGTGACGAGCTGAGCGAGGCGGCCGATGAGGCGGCCCGTGCGACGCAAGAGCTGGCGTCGGCCATTGAACAGGTGGCAGCGGGCACGATCGAGCAAAGCGGTGCGACGGACGAGGCGATGCAGGCCTTGTCCGAGCTGCAGCAGGCCATGGGACGCATTGCCGGCGCCGCGCAGAGGCAGGCGAGCCGGGTAGAGCAGACCGCTCACATCGTCGGCACCATGGAGACGGCGGTTGAGAACGTTCTGCGCCACGCGTCCGACATCGCCGAGGCGGCCGAAAGGTCCGTCGCGACGGCCCGCACCGGCGGCGACGTGGTGCAAGAGAGCGTCCTCGCCATGCAGAAGATCAGCCGCATGACGACGGAGACGGCCGGGAAGATCGAAGAGCTTCGCCGCCATTCCGCCCGGGTCGGAGAGATCGTCACCGTCATCTCGGAAATCGCCGAGCAGACGAATCTCCTCGCCCTGAACGCGGCCATTGAAGCGGCCCGGGCCGGCGAACACGGCAAAGGCTTTGCGGTCGTGGCGGACGAAGTGCGGCTCCTTGCGGAACGGTCGGCTCAGTCGGCCCGTGAGATTGCGGACCTCGTCGTGACCATTCAGTCGGAAATCGCCCACGCCGTCGCCGCCATGGAAGCGAACCGCGAAGAAGCGCACAAGGGCCTCGACCTTTCGCACCAGGCGGGCGAGGCTCTCCGGCAAATACTGGGCGCCTTCGACGGTCTAAGCGCCCGGCTGCAGGAGGTCCGCGACGTCACCCGTGAGCTCGGTTCGGCCATCGAGAACGTGACGGGGCACGTAACCGACATCGCCGGCATCGCCCGGGAAAACGCAACCGAGTCGACGGAGGCGCTGCGGCAGAGCGAGGCGGTCGTCCTGGCCGTGGAACGCATCGCCGCGACGGCCGGCCAGACGGCTGCGACCGCCGAGGAGATGACGGCTGCGACGAAAGAGGCCGCCGGTTCCGGTCAAGAGGTGGCCGAGGCCGCGAAGTCCCTCGCCGAGATGGCCGAGCGCCTGCGTCGATCGGTAGCGGGCTTCAGGCTGTAAAGGGATCAGGACTGCCGCGCTTATCTGCCTACGGCCAGCTCGGAGTTGACGGCCTGTTGCTGCAAGCGTTCCATGGCCGCGGGCAGAGCCAGCTGCCTGTTGATGATGCTCCGCCACGCCGCGCCCAAGTGGCTGTCGATGATGTCGTCGGCGGTCCACGGCACTTCGACGGCCCGGGTGAGCGACCACATGACGGGGTTCAGCAGCGGATCGGCCAAATTCTCCGGATCCTGGATCACTTCCCAGCGCAAAGGCAGCTCGCCCGACGCCTGCAACCGGTACCTTTGTGATTCGGCCGACTCCAAGAACGCGATCCACTTCGTCGCCGCTTCGCTTTCGGCCTTGGGCGTCATGGCGAAGGCCCACGTGGTGATGAGGCTCGAGCGGCTGCCCCCCGGCTCGGGCGGCGGCACTTCGGTGATGCGGAACTGCAGGTGGGGATGGGTCGCCAAGAAACTGCCGATCATCCCCGGATGGGCGTACACCATGCCGAGCCGTTCGTTGCGGAAAGCGGTCCAGCGGCTGCCGAAGGCGGGATCCTCGACTCCGTGCACCGTCACGAGATCCGTCGCAAACTGCATGCCCCGCGCGGCCTCGGGCGTGGTGAAATCGGGCAGCCCCGCTTCGTCGTCCCACAGCGTCGCCCCGGCCTGGATCATCAAAGTCGCGAGTACGGGAGCGTAGCCGCCCGTGGCCACCCCCATCTGAATCGTTGCGCCTTGAGCATCGGTGCGGTGAATCCGGCGGGCGTACTCCACCACTTCCTCCCAGGTCGCCGGCGGTGTGTTGCCGTCGAGCCCTGCCAGTTCAAAGAGCTGCGGCTGGTAGAATAGCACCACGCTCTGCGAACCCGTGGGCAGGGCGTAGAAGACCCCGTCCCGCTGCAGGTGCTTCAGAGGACCCGGCACGAATTCCGCGGTGATCTCGTCCGCAGTGATGACCCGCGGGTCCAAAGGCTGCAGGCCCATGTCGATGAGCCACGGGATCCACGTCGAACGCACTTGCACGGTGTCAGGGCCCGTTCCCGCGGCGATGTTCACCAAGACTTTATCGAGAAACTCGCCCAGCGGAAAGGTCTCGAGTTCGATCCGAATGTCCGGGTTTTGCTCCATGAACCGCTGGGCCAACACGCGCATCATCTCGTCGTGGGCCGGCGAAGTGTGGTGCCAATGGACGATGGTGGTCTGGGCCAATGCAGGCGCCGCGGCGAGCAGCAGAGCTGCGATCACTGCCGGCAGCAGGCGTTTCGGCCGAATAGCATGCCTCATGAAAAGCCCTCCTTGTCATTCGTCTTCCGTTACGGTTTCTTGCAACACGTTGTGCAGCAGGGGCCGGTGCCGCCGGGCCATGGCACGGCAGACCGCGATGGGATCGCCGGCGGGTTCTGTCGGGAAAAGGTCGCTACCTTTGCTCCACTCGTCCTCCCACAGCGCGATGTCGTTGCGGACCTGCTCTTCGTCGAAGGGCGTGCCTGAGCGCAGCGCAGCGGCCGCCCGGTCGAGAAAACGGCGCCACCGCTCGGCGTAGAAAGAGCGCACAAGGCCCGACCAATGGCGGCACGAGTAATCGAACAAGCTGCCGTCGTGCCTGCCCCAAAGGGTGATCAGCCGGCGGGCGTTCCACTCCATATGGGCGCGCTCGGCATCGTCCGTACCCCAAGCCTTAGCCGCCTCGAGCCACCGTCCGAGCAGAAAGGCGGGGTGCGTGGCCAGTACCGCGTCCAGATCGTGGATCAGTTCGACCAGCAGGGTGCGGTACGTGTCGAAGGCGCCGGCATCGCCCCCGGACCACGCGGCGACAAGCTTTACGTGGACGAGGTCGATGAGGTCGGAGAGGGCCTGGCGCGTCAAGTCGACCAGATCGAAGCGGTAGCCCGGAGCGTCTTGCAGTGCGGACGCGGCCTGCAGCATCAGGTCGAGAGCGTGCCAGACGGCCTTTGCCCTCCGGCGGTCGTGGGGCAGCTCGCTGAAAGTGGGCCGGGCGCAGACAACGGTGCGCGGCGGAAGCGAGACGCCAGCCGTGTACACGTGTTCTTTTAAGATGCGCCACGATTCGTCCACCGCCTCCGTGCGCGTTCCGTAGCGGCGCTCCGCATACTGCTGCAGCCACCGGTCCAGATCCACGGGTTCGGTGTGCCAGGCCATCTCGGTCATCAGGTCGTAGACTACCGGGTTTTGTTCGAGGGCTTCCATGGTGAGTCCGAGGCCTGCAAGATCGCCGCGCCCCGGATGGTGCAAGGCTTCCGCGGGGGCGCGGCCGATGACGTGCAGCTTGCCGTGGAGCCCGGGCCGGCCGCCGAAGTTGTGGACCATGCACCACAGCCAAGGCCTGCCGTGAAAAGCCCGGGTCTTCTGCCAGAGGGGCACCTCTTCGGCATACAGGTCCAAGGCGATGACCCGCTCGGCCGGGACCGCCGTGAGGTACGCCTCGATCTGCTCGGGACCCCAGAACTCTTGGCGAAAGTGGAACATCCAGGTCTGCATGAGCCACACGGCCTGGGGATCGGCCTCGGCCATGCCCCGGTAGATCGCGCGAGCCCAGGCAGCCAAAAAACCCGGATCGGACGACGGCGGCACCATCTCGATGAAGGGGTCCGCCGCGTACACGTGGTCCGTGCCGTAGCGTTCGGCCTGCTTGCGGATGAACAGCGATCCGATCTGGCGGAACAGGGGGTCTTCGGGGTCTAAGACGCACGTCGGTTCGAACTCGAGCCACTGCTGCCGGTACACCCTCGCCCGGGGAAAGCGCCGGGCCAGAGCTTGGGGAATGTGTCCCGTGAAGCCTTGCAGCACCGGGGTCATGCCGAGCTCACGCTGGCGGGCGACAATACGGGCGGCGAGTTCAGCCTGGCGTTCGACCATGTGCCGGGTGAGGGGACCGCCCCACCCGTCGAGGCACCCCATCCAGCCGAAAGGTTGGTACGCTGGTCCCGCGAAGAAGGCATCCAGCTCTTCGCCGGTCACGCCTAGCTCGCGGTAGACGTCCATCCATACGGCGACCTGCCCGAGTACCGAAAGGGGAAGGTTGATGCCGTGCAGGGCCATCCAGTCGATCTCTTTCTCCCACCGTTCCCAATCCCAGAAGGCCGCCGAGTAACTGTACGTGACGTAGTTCAGGTAGTAGCGGTAGCGGTAGGGAGAGGTGCGGCGTTCGTTTGCCTGCGGGAACCACTGCGGCAGGGCGATGCGGGTACCCCACCACGACACGTTGCTCTTGCAGTGGTACTTCAGAAACCAGTGCAGCCCCGCCGCTTGGGCCACGGGCGAGCTGCCGCGCACGATGGCCTGCGGTCCGTCGCTTGCGATCTCGAAGACGTCGAGGCCGTCCGCAGGAGGGATGGCCTGAAACGCGAAGCGGTCGCGGGGCAGGCCGAGGCGCTCGAGCAAGGCGGTGGCGGCTCCGGTTTCGGCTGCGTTGCTGCGGCGGTCTTCCGTCACGGCGGTTCCTCCCTCCTTAGGGCGCGGCGGACAGCTCTTGCGCGGCCGGAAGCAGCGTGAATTCGTTACGGAAGCCGGCCTGTACGTCGGTCTTGAACTCGTCGAGGTAAGGGGAATACGTCCGGACGTCGATGCTGCCGTCGGGATGGAATTCCCACAGTACGAGCCAGCCGTTTCCGCCGAAAGGTTCGCTCTGGAAGTCCATCAGCACCTCGTACACCGTGTTGCCGTGATCGCCGACCGACGCGGAGTAGGGAATGACCGGCGAGTGGATGTGGCCGCTGAACACGAAACGGAAGTGCGGGTGTTTGCGCACAAACTTCTCCCAAATGGCCTCGCCGTCGTTCACCGTCGTTTCGGGATTTTCGCCGATGGTGTAGTGCCGTGCGATTTGGCCTACCGGTGTGCGGCGGCCGTAGGTGTTGGTGTAGGTGTGGGTGACCAAAATGACGGTATGGTCCGGATGGGCGGCCGCGACCTCATCGGCCCACGCTACGGCTTCGTCGGACGGCCCGAACTCGAGCGAGATGATCAGGTAGTCCGTATCGCCCAGCCGGACGGTGTAGTAGGCGTTTTCCAGCCGGCCGGGCTCGAAGGTGCCGCCGATGTGGGGGAAGTCGTCCACCGAGAAGAACGCGTTGATCTTCGAGTCGCCCCGCCTGGTGGTATGGCCGTTGGCCTTGCCCTCGGGGAAGTTGTCGTGGTTGCCGACCGCCAGCACGTACGGGACGATGCCGTCCAGAACCTTCATGCTGTCGGACGCGACCCGCCACTGCTCCCACGTATTGGCGTTTGTGATATCGCCCATGTGCAGCACCAAGCCGATGCCTCGCTCCGCGGCCTGCGCCGCGATCCACTCGGTCTGGCGCAGGAAGATATGCGGGTGGTTTTGCGCGTAGAATTGGGTGTCGGGCAGGACGACGATCGTGTACGGGTCTCCCGGTTCGATGGCCGCCGGATTGTACGTGGCGAAGTGGTACGACGACTTGGCATCGAACTGCAACACGTCGGGCACTAGATGGGTCGAGAACGTCACTTTGTAAAGGCCGGACTCGGGCGGCTGCGGCACGGTAAGGGGCAGGCCCGTGCTGCCCGCCGGCACGTCGATGGGCCCGTCGAACAGCGTGAGCCGGGCGTAAGGCACCTCGCGGTAATTCCTTCCGTCCGCCGTCCACTCCATCGCGTACAGCTCGGCTTCGACGGTAACCTGCAGTTCCGGCAGGTCGGAGGCGGTCTCAAGCCACACGGTGGAGGTCAAGATGCCGGCCGCGGAGTCCCGCCGGGGCCGGTCGTAGCGGGCCGACACGCTGCCCACCGTGACCGGCTGCTTCCACTGGACCAAAGTCTCGCCCGCCGCCGCGTAGGTGAGCACGAGCTCGGATTGGCCCACGGGCAGAAGGGACGCCGGGAAGGACAGCTCGGCGACGGATTCCTCCGGCTGGATCGACGCTAGCTGCCGGCCGTCCGCACCGCTGGCCAGGCGCAGCTCGCCGCCGGCGGGGAGGGGCCCTGCCGTCTCGACGCGCACGATCACCTCGTCGGTCCGTTCAAAGCGCAGCGAGGGCTGGAAGGAGCCGTCTTGCCGGATGCCCGGTTGCCAGGTGAGTCCCAAGGGCGCGTATCCGGGGCGGACGCCGGTGACCCGTCCGCTCGTTATGGCGCGGGTTGATCCGGCACCGGAGAGGGCGTCCGCCAGCCCCTCCCAAACGAGGCCCGCGGCGTAGACCGTGCGGTCCGTCGCCGCGTCGACCACTTGCAGCGACAGGGCGCCCGTGGCGGCATCGAAGCTGAGCGCCGTGCGATAGGTGGCGCCGGCCGCGGGGTTCGCCGTGAGGAGCTCCAAACCTTGCCGGGGCACGGCTTCCGAATCGCCCGTCAGCCGCAGCACCCAGTACGGAAAGAGGAGGCCTTCGACACGGGTCCACCGGATCGTCGCCACATCGCTCTCGCCGGCGGCGATACCGGCCAAAACGAGTTCTTCGCCTTGCGCTGCAAAGCCGGCAGGAACCGTCAGCTCGGTGTAGACGGTGAGTGCCTGTGCCGCGGGCAGCTCATGGGCGCCTGCTCCCGCGGGGATGTAGGCGACGACAAGCAATGCAAGAAGGATAAAGCCTGGAAATCGAAAACGGCTTCGCTTCACTCTATGTTCTCCGCTCTCGTTCACTTTTCTCTCCGTGCCGGTACGAAGAAGTCGTCCGTCGTCAGGCCGAGGGCGTGCGCAACGTGCACGGCATGGTCAACCCGGCCGATGTCGCTCAGCCTGTGGCCGTCCGAGCCGATGCTCACTTTGGCGCCGGCATCCCGCAGCAGACGGATGGCCTCGACCCGGGGCGTGGCGCTCATGCCGTGGATTTCGACGGCTACGCCGTGCTCGCGAGCGAGTCCGGCGATCTTCTTGTACCAGTCGAGGGGGAAATGGACGGCGGCGATTTCCCGCTCCACCGCGCGCCGGCCATCGAACGTTTCCCCCCGGGTACGCACGACTTCGGAGGGTAAGTAAGCTTCGATGTGGCCGATGATGTCCACGTGTTCGCACCGGATGGCCGCTTCGATCTGCTCGCGCGCCGCTTGCCAGTACGCCGCTTCGTCGCGCGCCTCGAGCCCCTCGGGCACGCCCCGCACCGTGTGCACGCTGCAGATGACGAAATCCACCTCGTGGACGATCTCATCAGGCGCCAGCAGGTTGCCGTCCGAGTCGACGCCCGTCTCGATGCCGAGCAGCATCTCGATGCCCTGGTCGGCCGCGCGGGCTTGCACTTCGGCCACGGCTTTGCGGTACTCGCTCCAGCGCGGCGACACGTCGCTGTGGTGGCCGTACTCCACGTGATCGGCGATGGCAAAGCGCTTCAGCCCTAAGGCCCGGCAGCGCGCGAGGACGGCATACAGGTCGCCTTCGCCATCCGACCAGTTGCTGTGCATGTGGTAATCCTGTGTTCGAATCCAAGTCTCAGTCGCTGTCGTCGTGTCCATGTAGTTTACCTCCGGATGGGAAGTGCGAGCCCATGGCTCGGCCACGGCCCGGGAAATGACGGAGGGTGCGGGAGCAGGCGGACGCCCCCGCACCCGCATGCCCTCCCGATTGCCTGGGGTTATTTCTGCATCTGCTCGCGGAAGGGCCGGACGGCGTTTTCGATGGCCTGGCCCCAGTTGGCGAGGGCCTGTTCGACCGGCATCTCACCGTACCAAGCCGGGTTCAGCAGGCTGCGCTGGCCGTCCCACTCGCCCCAGTTGGGCCGGAACTCGAGCGGGTGGCCGTACGGAATGGCCTCGATGAACTTCATCTTGTTCGGCACCTTGTCGAGCTCAAGCCATTCGGCCGACGTAGCCAGCGGCTTGTAAATGGGCACCTTCCGCTCGCCGCTGTAACGGTCCATCTTGTCCTGTGTGATCACGAACTTGATGTACTCCCACGCGGCTTCCACGTTGGGCGACTGGGCCGAAATGGCGAAGCTGTCGGGCCAGAGCCTGACGACGCGCCCCGCCGGGCCGATGGGCATCAAGGCGACGTCCCAATCGAGCGTATCGCCCACCTGACGGTACTCGTGAATGTTGTTCGTCAGCGCCACCGACATGGCCAGATTCCCCTGCTGGAACAGGACGGTTTGGTTGAAGCCGAGGTTCGGATGGGGTGCGACGCGGTCTTGGTGGATCAAGTCGACCAAGAACTGCGCACCGGCCACGGCCTCGGGCGAGGTGACGACCACGTTGTAGTCGTCATCGAGGATCCGGCCGCCGAAGGCATGGATGACCGGATCGAGCAGGGTGTAGTTGCGCGTGCTGAAGAACCCCCACTGGTCCATCACGCCGTCGCCGTCCCTATCGCGGGTCAGCGTCCTGCCGTACGTGCGGACGTCCTCCCAGGTGAAATCGTCGTCCGGATACATCAGCCCGGCATCGTCGAACAGCCCCTTGTTGTAGTAGAGGCTCGTGAGGACGAAGGCGAAGGGGATGGCGTAAAGGTCGCCGTCCTCCATGCTCGGATAGCGCACGGCCTTCATCGGTTCAAGGAAGAAATCATCGGGGTTCAGGTCGCGTTCGAACAAGGGCTGCAGGTTGAGCAGCATCCCGTTCGCCGCGTACTCGTTCACGTAACCGACGCTCATGTGCATCAGGTCGGGCGGCGTGCCGGCCAGGTGGTAGGTGACCAGCTTGTCGAAGAACTGGCCGAAGCTGACGGCCTCGTAGTAAATCTCGATGTGCGGGTTGAGCTCTTGGAACGGCTCGATGAAGTCTTCGCGGATGTAGTCGGCGGCGGCGCCTCCCGCCCAGGTGAAATAGTGGAGCCGGATCTTTTCCTGCTGCTGGGCACCGGACGGAGACGAAGCGAGCGCAACGAAGAGCAGCAACACGATGCCGGTTCCGACGACACTACGCTTGCGGACCATGTCGAGCATTTCG
>JAAYLA010000119.1 GCA_012522135.1 Bacillota bacterium
CCGATCACGGCTCGAAAGTCGGTCCGCGGCCGCAAGATACCCAGCTCGGCGAGGATGCTCATCTGCTCCTGGTCGATCACGTCGCCCCAGCGCACGATGATTTGCCCTTGCTCGACGTATACCGGCTCCACGGCTGCGCGCGCAGCCGCCCGTGCCTCCTCCACACGGGCCGTGTCGAGCACCAGGTTCGGCTGGATGACGCTGCGGACAACGCCCGAAACCACTAACCGGGCGCCGGCCGGCAGGTCGACGCTCCCCACCCGCTCCACGGCACGGGTTTGCACGAGACCGATTGTCTCGGACGTGACCCGCTCGCGCGCCATGACGTCGGTGGCGATCTCCACCGCCGCCGCTTCCGCTGCCTCGAGCTCATCGTCGGTCAGCGCCAGGGCCGCTTGCAAGCTTTCCGGGGGGACCGCGAGGCCCCGTTCGGCTTGCAGCTCCGCTCCAAGCCGGTCGCCGATGGCCAGACGCTGATCGAGGCTAAGCTCGGGAATGCCGGCAAGCTCGGAACGGGTTTCCCGGATCCTGGCAAAAATGGCCTCTACCCGGGCTTCGGCCTGCTCGGCGGCGGCGGGGTTGATCACATAGAAGGCGTCGTTGGCGATGGCGGCCAGTTCAGCCTGGCGCGCCGCACGGTCCCGTTCCAGTTCCGTCCTGTAGACGTTCTCCACCCGAAAGGGCGCGGCGATATCACGCGTTGCCACCCGTCCGACGGCCAGCTCTTCGGAGTCGGGAAACATGTTGGCCACCATGAGCAGAACGATTACAAAGAAAACGAGGGCAGCCAGGGCCCACTGCCTGACGCCCGTCTTGCTCAACATGGCCAGCCCCTGCTCCTTGAGGTACTGGCGCGCCTTTGCAGCAGATTTCATTTTCCAGGTCACCTCGAAGTCGCCTAGACCGCCTGCACGGGAGGCCAAGACGACCGCTCATCCGCGTCCTGGATTGGATCGTCTGAGGAAGCGGCGGCATCGGCCGGCGCTTCGCCTCCGAACGCATCTTGGAAGATCGGCTGCTCGCCGGCGTCCGCACGGCCCGCTCCCGGCGCGAGTTTGTCGTACGCCTCGATGATCCGCTTCACGAGTTCGTGGCGCACGACGTCCCGCTCGGACAGTACATTGATGCTGATGCCGGGAACGCCGGCCAGTATCTGCCGTGCCTCATCTAGGCCGGACCGCTTGCCCGGCGGCAGATCGACCTGGGTGACGTCACCGGTAATGACCATTTTCGATCCGAACCCGAGCCGCGTGAGAAACATCTTCATTTGCTCGGACGTCGTATTCTGCGCTTCGTCCAGGATGACGAAGGCGTTGTCGAGCGTGCGGCCGCGCATGTAAGCCAGGGGTGCCACTTCGACGACACCCCTCTCGACCGCCTTGTTGTAGCCCTCGACGCCGAGCATTTCGTAGAGTGCATCGTAAAGGGGTCTGAGATACGGATCGACCTTGTCTTGCAGGTCGCCGGGCAGAAAGCCTAGCTTTTCTCCGGCCTCCACGGCGGGCCTGGTGAGGATCAGGCGCGAAACGCTCTTCGCTCTAAGTGCGGCGACCGCCATGGCCATGGCGAGGTACGTCTTGCCCGTTCCCGCAGGGCCGATGCCGAAAACGATGTCGTGCGTGCGAATGGCATCGACGTACCGCTTTTGCCCCATAGTGCGCGGGGTCACCGGAGTGCCCATCGGCGTCACGAGAAGAACATCCTTTTGGAGCTCCGACAGGCGCGTCGCCTCTCCTTCTCGCACCAGCGCCACGGCGCGCTCTACCTCGCGCACGGTGACGGTAATGTTGCGCCGGCAGAGGCTCTGCAGATCGTGCAGTACGCTAATCGCCTTCTGGACGGCGCCGTCTTCACCCATGACGGTCAAGTCGGCCCCTCTAGCAAATATGCGGACGTCGAAAGCCCCTTCAAGCAACCGAAGGTGCTCGTCTCGCTGTCCGCACAACGCCAACGCCGCGGCGTTATCGTCCACGGCAAAATGGGCTTTCGCTAGCGTTTCGCTCAAGCCTGTCCATCGCCTCCTGTGACAATGTGAACCGTGCCTCGCGTAAAGCACCGATTCACTCTATCTATATCAGGAATCCGGGTGTTTGGCAAGGTCACCACGTCACCGGCCGGAACTCGCCGATGTCCGCCACTGCCTGCACAAGCACGGTGACCCGGACGACTCCCCCGTCGGCCAGCTCCTCTACCTGCACGGCCGGTTCGCCCACGGCCTCCGCCCGGCGGGCACTCAGCCACTCCTCCGCGAGTGCACGGGCCACAGCCAAAGCGGCGGCAGTCGCCCCTTCCACACCTGCGTCACCGACGACGACCTCGGCGGTACTTTCATGCCATACGTGAGCGAAGACGCTGCCCGCAGCCCGCACGTACGGCATTTCGCCCCGAGCCGTCTTGGCTTGAAACTCCTCCGACCCCGGCGCCAACTGGCCGCTGATGAGCAGTTGCCCTGCCCGCACCGTCTCGCCGGGCTCGACTACCGCGAAGCCGTTGAGGACTGATACACGTTCGATGACGCCGTCGGTCTGCGCCACGATGTGTCCCGGTCCGTGGGCGACCATGTCGGGCAAACGGCGTTCCGCAACCCGAATGACAGCTCGGGTGCCGCGCAGCTCCAAGGCGGCCCAGACCAAATCGTCCAAGCTCAGCAAGAGATGCCGTTGCACGTCTTGCGCATCGAGGGACGCGGCCGGCACCCCGGGTGCAACACCGGCTTGCCGGGCCGCCTCGAGCACGGCAGCCGCCGGCACTCTCTCGACGCCCTCGACCGCGACGAACCAGACGAACGACGAAAGAGTGTACCAGGCCAATGCAGCGAACAGCGCTCCGGCGAGGAAGGCCGGCCGGCGCAGCAGACGCGCAATGAGGAAACCGCCCCCGTGCCGTTCGACGGTGCGGATTTGCCAGGCGCGCCGGCCCTCCAGCGCGCGCAGCCGGCGAAAGTCACGGGCATCCAGGCGGGCTACGAGCATGTGGCCGGCTGGACGCTCGATCTGCCGCAGGCCGATGCCGCGCCGCATACACCCGTTGATGAACTCTTCGAGCCGACCGCCCTTTACCTGCACCGTCACCTGGCGGGTCCAGGGCCCGGTAAACCGTGGTGCCCTCACCCCAGGGCCCCTCCGGCGGGCAAGTCGATGTGCATGATGTTTCCCTCGATGACCATTTCGTCTTGGAATATGCTGCCGATGCGCAGGCGTGTTCCCGTCACCACGATCTCGCCCTCGCGGCTGCGCACGCGGATCCGCCGGGAGGTGTATTCCACGACGCCCCGGTGATTTTGGATCTGCAGCCGTTCATTGCCGATCAACGTCGTTTTCGGCAGGTCGAAGGCGAGCTCGGGCGGGGCGCCCAGGGCGCCCGTGATGCGCCCCGCCCAGTGCCTCAATTTCGGGACCGTCATCGGTTCCGTGCGCAACGTGCGGCCGCCCCCTCCCCCATGGGCCGTTTCTCGGGAACGTTAGAGTGTATGCATGGGCCGGGGGCGGCTATGCCGGAGTGCGAGTTACGGGCGCCTTCCGCTCCAAGGACGCAGGGCCCGGGGCGGTCCGAGCACTTCTGCCAAGAGCACGGCTTGCCTGCGGCCTTCGAGGGTGCTCAAAAGCCGTCGCACCGCGGCCTGCGAGCCCGCCAAAGGCTTGGAAGGCAGCGGGAACGGCATTCCGGCTGCGTCCCCTCCGTCGGCCAACTCTCCGTCGGGAGCCGCTTCCACTTCGGTTTCGACCGCCGGAAGCGTGACCGCCGGCGAGGGAACATCCGGCATGCGCTCCTGGACAAAGTCGTCCGCTCGTGGGGCCGGCTCGTCGGGAAACCACTGTTCCGGAGCGGGCACCTCGACCGGCTCCCACCCTGGACCGTAGGGAGAGGGCGGTTCGGTTTCGCCGAATTCACCCGGCCCGGGCTCGTGCGCCGCCCGCTTGAGCAGGGCGCTCACGACGGAAAAGACCACGTACAGCGTGACAAGCCCGCCTATCAATGCCTCCACCGTCGGTCACCTCCCCGTTCCAGGACACACCGGACGAGCGCCTTCACCGTCACTTCTGCTCCGGCTCCTGCGAGGGAGGCTGTGTGGTAGCGGTTCCGCTTTCCTCCTTGCCCGCTAGAGCCTCCCGCATCTCGGTGTCGGCGATGATGTTGCGCATGGCATAATAGTCCATGACGCCCAGTTTACCTTCCCGCAGCGCCTCGGCCAGGGCTAGCGGCACTTGCGCTTCGGCCTCCACGACCCGGGCGCGCATCTCCTCCACCATCGCCCGCATCTCTTGCTCCCGTGCCTGGGCCGCGAAGCGCCGCTCCGCCGCCTTAGCCTGGGCGATGTTTTTGTCGGCTTCGGCCTGATCGATCTGGAGATCTGCACCGATGTTCCGACCGACGTCGACGTCTGCGATGTCGATCGACAGGATCTCAAAGGCCGTGCCCGCATCCAGCCCCTTGGCGAGTACCGTGGCGGAAATCAAGTCGGGGTTCTCGAGTACATCCTTGTGGCTCTCCGACGAGCCGACCGTGGTGACGATGCCCTCGCCTACGCGCGCGATGATCGTCGGTTCCCCCGCGCCGCCGACCAGCCGGTCGATGTTCGCGCGCACGGTAACCCGCGCCTTGACTTTCAGTTCAATTCCGTCTTTGGCCACCGCCGAGATCATGGGCGTCTCGATAACTTTCGGGTTGACGCTCATTTGCACCGCTTCGAGCACGTCGCGACCGGCGAGGTCGATGGCCGCGGCCCGCTCAAAGGTGAGCGCGATCTGGGCGCGATGGGCCGCGATCAGCGCGTCGACGACGCGGTCGACGTTGCCGCCGGCGAGGTAATGGGCCTCCAGCTTGTCGATGGAGGTGTCGAGTCCCGCCTTCATCGCCTTGATCAACGGGATGATGATGCGCGACGGCGGCACGCGGCGCAAGCGCATGCCGATTAAGGTCACGATGCCGACGCGCACTCCCGCCGCCAGCGCGGAGATCCAGAGACCGACGGGAATCAGGCTGAAGATGAAAGCGACGAGGAGCAGTACGACGACGAGGATCGTAAGGCTGAATACGGTCGAGTCCATGGAAACACTCTCCCCTCCAACTTCAATCGTTTCCTTTCTGACCTTCTGACTGCGGAATCGGACGCACGACGATGCGACTGCCCTCTACCAACACGACGCGGACGGCCGTACCGGGAGCGACCATTTGCCCTTCGGACACGGCGTCGTAATACTCGCCGTCTATCTCGATCCTGCCGGCCGGTCGCAGCTGTGTCCGTACCACGCCGACGGCACCGACCAGATGTGAATAGTCAGCTGCAGTCGGGCGGTATTCCTCTTCCTGCTTTTGGGTGAGGATGAGCCGTCCCCACAGAGCGGCTCCCTGAAACCGCCTCAAAAAGATGACCACCGTGACGACGATGGCAACGGCGGTTATAGCCAAGGCCTGAAAGGCGGTCCGGGGGTCGGGAAAGGAGAAAAACAAGCTCGCGCCGATACCCGCGAGACCTAACACGCCGGCAATGCCGAAGCCGGGAATGACAAAAAGTTCCACAAGAATGAGAACGAGGCCGACGAGGAAAAGCAAGATCGCCTCTACTCCGAGTATGCCCACGATGAATCGGCTGCCGAAAAACAGCGCCAGTGCGATCAGGCCCACGGTTCCGCCCACGCCCCAGCCGGGCGAGGTGACCTCCGCGATGAGCCCCAAAACGCCGACGATGAGGAGAATCTGCGCGACGAGAGGGTCGGTAAGGAAACGCACGACCTGCTCGGCCCAGGTAGGTGCCGCCTCCACCACGGGTGCGCCGCCGTAGCCGAGCAGTTCCAGGGCTTCCCGCCTGCTTGACGCGACGAAATCCGCGTACCCTCGCGCCAAGGCCGAAGCGGCGGTTAAGGTGAGGATTTGACCGGGCCCCGATAAGCCTTCAACGACCACAGAAGCATCGACCATGGCCGCAGCGATGAGCGGGTCGCGCCCCCGCCCTTCCGCTGTCGCCTCGAATTCCGCCCGGACGTACGAAAGGGTTTTCTCGTCCAAAGGCTGCGGCTGGGCGGCGCCGAACGTTGCGCCCGGTTTCATGACGATGCGCTCGGTCGCCAGAGCGATCAGTGCGCCGGCGGAGATGGCCCGGTCGGCAACAAAGGCCGCAGTCGGCACGGGGGAAGCGAAGATGGCATCGCGTATCTCCGTTGCCGCATCGACCCGTCCACCGAAGCTGTTGATTTCGAGGAGAATGAGGGCCGCCCCCGCTTGCCGGGCGTCACGCAGCGCCCGCAGGACGAACTCCGAAAGGCCCGGCTCGATCGTGCCCTCGACGGGTATGACCCAGACGACGCCCGGCGCCGTTCCCGGGGACTGAGCCAA
>JAAYLA010000120.1 GCA_012522135.1 Bacillota bacterium
CAGCCCGTCGCCCCCGTGCATGCATAACCTGTTCCAGCCCAGGAAAAGGTAGGCCTGGGAGTTGGTACGCATGCCACGGGGGCCCTTTTCTTTTCGCATCCGCAGTCCGTTCCGGCAAGCGAAACAGGGCGGTACGGCCAAGAGCGCTGCGCCGCAGGGGAAAGGTCCGTCCCGGAGTACGCCTAGCGACGCAGCACGAGACGACACTCCGCCGTCGTCTCCGTCGCAAGCGCCGACCATTTCGCAGCTGCAAGCGGAGACCGAGGAGCAGTTTCTCACGGGCAGCCTCGCGGACAACCTGAAGCGCATCGAAGAGCTCTTCGGCCACACGGCGGATCTCGTCATCCGGGAGTTCGTGCTAGGCGCCGATCCCCCCCGCCGTGCCGCCCTCATGCAGCTCGACGGCGTTGTCGACAGCCAGTTCACGGCGACGGAATTGTTGTCGCGCCTGCGCATCGAAACGCGCCTGGCCGGCCCGTTCCCCGAGGACCGCCGCGGCTCCGGCGGCCCGTCCCGCCGTCTTCGCTCCCGCTCGTACCTGGAGGCGCTCGAGCGGCGCGCTCTGTCCGTCACCGGGGTAATCCGGGAACAGCGCCTTTCCGCCATCGGCACGGCTTTGCCCGCCGGCGACACGCTGCTCCTTGTCGACGGCGAAGCGACGGGCCTTCTGTGCGCCACACAAGGCTTCGTCCACCGGCCCGTTCAAGAACCGAGCAGCGAAAGCGGCGTCCGGGTGCCGCGGGAAGGCTTTACGGAGGTCATCTCGATCAACCGGTCCCTCGTGCGGCGGCGCATCCGGGACCCGAGGCTGCGCTTTGAGCAAATGCACATCGGCGCCGTCACGCAGACCGAGGTCAACATCGCCTACGTCCACGGCATCGTCGACCCCGCGCTCGTCGCCGAGGTGCGCTCCCGGCTCGAACGGATCAAAATCGACGGAGTCCTCGAAAGCGGGTACTTGGAGGCTTTCATTTCGGACCACCCCCACTCGCTCTTTCCTACCCTGCGCAGGACCGAACGCCCCGACACGGTAGCCGCGGCCCTCATCGAAGGCCGGGTGGCGATCTTTACCGACGGCACGCCCTTCGTCATGATGGCGCCCGTGACGCTCCCGGAAATGCTCCACGCCTCGGAAGATTACTACGTCCACTGGGGCCTCACCACGTTCGTGCGCTTTTTCCGCTACGCGTCGTTCGCCATCTCCATGTTCGCACCGGCTGTTTACATCGCCCTCATCAACTACCACGCCGAGATGCTGCCCCACGCGTTGCTCCACAACATCGCCGCGTCCAGGGAAGGCGTCCCCTTTCCCGCCGCGCTCGAAGCCATCGTCATGCTGCTTGTCTTCGAGGTGCTGCGTGAGGCGGGCATCCGGCTGCCCCGCATCGTCGGCTCGGCCCTGACCATCGTCGGCGCTTTGGTGCTGGGCGATCAGACCATCAACGCCGGCCTGGCGTCGCCCGGAATGGTCGTCGTCGTCGCCGGCACCGCCATCGCTTCGTTTACCATTCCGTCCTACGGCCTCGATGCGAGCTCGCGCATTCTTCGCATCGCCTACGTGCTGTCCGCGGCGCTCCTCGGTCTTTTCGGCATTTTCGTCGTGGCGTGCTTGGTCGGCATGCACCTGTGCGCGCTGCGCAGCTTCGGCGTGCCGTACCTGACCCCCTTCGCTCCGCTGCACGTGCGCGAATTGAGCGACACCGTGTACGGCGCGCCGTGGTGGAGCGTCATCAAGCGGCCCCGCTACCTGTCCGTGCAAGAACAGCAGCGGCAAGAGCCCGGCAACAAACCACGCCCCGGCTGAGAAGGAGGCCGTCCTTTGGTCGAACGCATATCGTATCGCCAGCTCTTTTTTATCGTGTACCTTTCCGACATGACCCTCATCGTCACCTCGCTGCTGACGGTGACCTCCTACGACGGCACGCGGCAAGACGCCTGGCTCGCTGCGCTCTTGACGGGGATCCTCGCGCCCTTGATTACCTGGGCCATCATGAGCCTGGGCGTGCTTTTTCCCGGCCAGACGTTCGTGCAATACGCCCCCCGCATCCTCGGCCGCTTTTGGGGCACCATCGCTTCCATCCTCTATCTCTTGTTTCTGCTCGAGCGCATGGCCTTTCTCATCCGCGTCTTCGGCGGCATGCTCGCGATCTCGATCTACACCGTTACTCCTACGGTAGTTTTCTGGGTGCTGACGTCCTTCGTCGCGGCGATCGGAGTCCGCTACGGCATCGAGGTCATCGCCCGCATGGCCGACATTTTCACCCCTTTATTTCTCACCGTGACCGTCGTCGTGGTGGTCGTGTCCATTCCCCTTTGGGACACACGCTGGATCTTGCCCGTCATGGCCCGCGGCCCGGCCCCCGTGGTGCTGGGCGCCGTGACCCCGACCGGGCTATTCGTCGAGCAAGTGTACCTACTGATGTTGATGCCGCTGGTCGACGATGCCCGCCGGGCCCGTGCCGTAGCAACCTGGGCGACCGCGGCCGTCGCGTTGACGAAACTCGTCCTCGTACTGATGGTGCTGTTTTCTTTCGGCCCCTTCGAAGCGCCGAGGCTGTCCCTTCCCGTCTACGAACTGGCGCGCCTTCTGTCCTTGGGCGAACTGTACGAGCGGCTCGACGTCATTCCGATGATCACGTGGAGTATGAGCATGCAGCTGGAACTGTACGTGCTGCTCTACGTTTTAGCCAAGGGCATCGGTCAGCTCTTCGGCGTGGGCGACTTCCGCTCGCTCGCCTTTCCGGTCGTCGCCCTGGCCCTGTGCTTGACCCCCATGGTGCACGCCGAATTTTCTCAATACCGCGAGATCATGCACCCCTCCATCATGGGCGTGTACATGCTCGGCATCGTGTTCCCGCTCTTTCTGGCGCTGCTCCTCGTGGCCCGCCTGCGCGGTGCGGGCCCAGGCCACCGGGAGGAGGGGCGCTAATGGCCCGGCCCGCTGCACTGCTTGCCTGCGTGCTGCTCATGGCATTGGCCGGGGGCTGCTGGGACCGGCAAGAAATCGAAAACTCCGCCATCGCCGTCGCCATCGGCGTCGACCGGGCCGATCCTCCCGACCGGTACAAAGTCACCCTCCAATTTGCGGTGCCGACCCACGTAGGCGACGGCGGCCAGGCCGGAAGGGAACCCGTAGCCACCAACTGGGTCGTCTCGTCCACGGGAAGTACCGTCTTCAACGCCGTGCGCAACATCGCCCACCAAGTGCCCCGTCAGGTGCGCCTGTTCAACTCCC
>JAAYLA010000121.1 GCA_012522135.1 Bacillota bacterium
CCGCGGCGACGACCTCCTGCGTCTTTCCGGGCGTCCTGTTATATACCGTGACGTCAAAACCCGCCCTGAGCAGATTCAACGACATGGGACGGCCCATGATGCCCATGCCGATAAAGCCCACCCGCTTAGATTCCACATTCGGTCACCCTTTCTCAGCGCCTTGGTTGATACAAGTGTGCACGTCCTTGATGAAGTTGTCCAAAGGGACGGCAGAGCCCTTCTCCGTATGCGGGTGCCGTTCCGCTGAGCTGTCCGGGGACTTTGCCAAACAGTGAAGCCCCGGTCGCACTTTGCCGGGGCTTCGACTCAAGCTGCTCTGGGTAATGCGGCGCGATTTTTACCGTCCCGACAGCGCGGCCCGCCACGCTTCGGCCATCATTTGCGCGGCGGTCTGGGGTGCTATCTCGCCACGCCACATCTGGTTGAGGGCGTCGTTGACCGCCTTGGGCCGCGTCACGCCGGCCGGCTCAAACTGCTGCATCGCATCGACCGCAGGACCGCCGATGAAAGGCAGCAGCGTGTAAGGAGGCCGGTCGAGCGTCAAGAACTCGGGCGCCAGGGCGACGGAGCGCAGCATGACGGCCCGATCGTCCTCGGCGTTGATGCGCTGGCCCTCCTCCGACATGAAGAAGCGGAGGAACGCCCAGGCTTCCTCGGGATGCTGCGTCGACGGATTGATCACCCACGGATTCATCTTCGTGAGGCCAACCGAACCCGCCTTGCCCGCCGGCATGGGCGCGACGGTCCAGTCGAACTTGTCGCCGATATTCTCCGGAGCGCCGGCCGACACCCGGGCCCGCCAGTAGATGTTCATCGCGACGTTGCCCTCGTGCTCGAACATGTACGTGTCGGGCGAGTTGTAGTTCTGGTAGATGTGCTGCAAGACTTCGAGCACTTCGATGGCTTCCGGCGTGTCGATCAGGGTATCGGTGTGGTCGTCGTTAAAGACGCTCACTCCGTTCGACGGCAAGAAGAAGTACCAGCGGGTCGTGCGGAAGTGCGTGCCCCACTGCTCCGGATTGCCGTCTCCGTCCACGTCAATGGTAAGGCGCCGGGCTAGGCTCGTCCACTCGTCGAACGTCAACGCTTCGTTCGGATCGGGGCTCGGGATCGGGATACCCGCCTTGAGGAAGATGTCCTTGTTGATGAACATGGCATCTTCCCGGTACCCGCCGCCCTCCGCCGGCATGCCGTAAAACCTGCCGTTCAGCGTCATCGAGCCCCAGGCCGGCAGGTAGTCGTCCAAATTGAGGTCGCGTTCGACGAAAGGTGTAATGTCCATGGCCAGGCCTTCGCTAATGAAAAGGGGCATGCTCTCCGCACGGACCATGTAGACGTCGGGAGCCACCCCGCCGAGCAGCTGCACCATCAGACCTTCCATATCGCCGGTCACTTGCTGCTGCTCGACGCGAATGTTGGGATGGGCCGCCTCGAACGCTTCGACGACCCTCTGGAACGTCGTCTCACGGAAGTGTCCCCAGCCGCCCCACACCCGGATCGTGACGACTTCATCCGACTGCGCCAGGGCGGCCGGAGCCAGCAGCACGATCAACAGCAAGACGCTGAGCGCTTTGCGCATAGCTTTCGTACCCTCCTCGGAATCTTCTTTCTTCGTCAGGCCCCGTGCTTCGGCGTAACCGGTACCGCGCAGCAGCCTGATTCCTGGTTCGGAAAGGAGTCGCACATCAATTAGCGAAATGTGAACTCGACTTCACCCCCGAGACGCAATGTAGACGGCGAATCCGACTCATCTTGGTACTTTGGTCAGACGGCCGGCGAACCCTCTGACTGCGATTGCGCACCGGCTATCCGTTATTGCTAACTTGCTCCCCAGAAAACGCCGGCCCGGCCCGAGAACGTCGGTCCGTCGGCAGCGGTTCTTGCGCCGAAAGGAGCCGTGACCCGTCATGGCCAGTCCGGTGATCCTCGACACGGGCCACAGCATCGACGATCTGTTCGCAATCGCCCTTGCCGCCTGCTCGCCCGAATTGCACCTGGTGGGCGTGGTCACAGCGGGCGACGACGACGCGGCACGGGCTCGGCTGATCCGCCTTCTCCTCGACGCCTACGGCCGCACGGACGTGCCGGTAGCCAACGGTTCCGGCACCAACCCCCGCGCCGATTTTTACCGCCGCTACCTGGAACAAGCAGCAAGGGCCGACGCGTTGCCCCCTGTCCCGGAGCAACAAGCGGCCGACTTCCTGTACAGCCGGCTGTTGCGCTACGGACGGGTGGCCCTGGCGGTCGTAGGTCCCCTCACCAACGTGGCCGAACTTCTGCACCGCTATCCCGACGCCCGCGAGCGCATCGGCCACATCTACTTCGCCGGCGGCTGGATCACCCAAGCGCTGCCGGAACATAACCTACGCCTCGATCCGGAGGCGGCGGCCCGGGTATTGGAAACCGATATTCCGTTTACCGCCCTGGGCTACGAGGCGACTCGCGGTTACAGGCTGCTGCGCCCCCACCGGATGCAGCTGGAGACATCCTCCGCGCCTGGTCCGCGTTTTCTCTCCGCCATCTACCGGGCGTGGTGTGAGGAGTTCTCCGACCCGGCCCCCGGTATGCTCGATCCGATGCTCATTACGTACTTGTGCGGAATGGCGCCGGCGGAGTTCGAAACGGTCCCGGTGGCCGTCGAGACGGAAGGCCCGGGCCGCGGCGCCCTTTACCGCAAGGAGGACGGCGGCCGCGAGATTCAAGTGGCGACGAAAATGGACGGGTCCTTGTACATCGATTTCCTCACGTCGCGGGTCGCGCCCCGGGGGCCGGAAGAGGCGGAGATTAACCCGTCGCGCTGGACCGTCGACTTGCGGGCCGCCTATGAACTCGAGCACTATCCCGGGTGGTCGCTGACGAAGAGCCGCCACGTGTGGCACATGCTGGCCTTGGTCGTGGCCGGGCGTTGCGAGGTCGCGATGCCGTCGGGCCGCCACGAGCTTGAGGCAGGCGCGGCGTTGTACATGGCGCCCGGGGACGAGGTGACGGTGACGAGCAAAGGTGGGATGCGCGCGTTCTGGTTTTACTTCGACGTCGCCACGCGCACGGACGACCGGCTGCTGACGCCCCTCTCACGCCTGCCTTGGCCCCGCGTCTTCGAACCGGTGGCCGACATCGACCGCTGGCAGGCCTTGGCTCGACGGGTGGAGCGGCACTGGCTGCATCCGTGGCCCGAGGCGACCCTGCTTTGCCAAGGTGCCTTTCTGGAGCTCGTGGCCCATTTGTGCACCCGAGCCGAGGAGCAGCAGAGTCCCGCCGAAGGACAGCCTCCGGCCGCCGTGCTTCAGGCCAAGCGGTGGATCGAAGCCCGGGTGAACGAATCCATCACCCTGGACGAGCTGGCATCGAGCGTGGCGGTGAGCAAGTACCATCTGCTGCGCACGTTCCGGGAAGCCTTCGGCGTGCCGCCACTGCAGTACCACAGGCAGCTGCGGCTCGAACACGCCAGGCGCTTACTGCGTTTGCCCCATCTTTCGGTGCGCGAGGTCGCGGCCCGGGTGGGCTATGAATCGACGACCGCGTTCACCCGGGCGTTTAAACGAGAGTACGGCGTAGCCCCCAGCGACGTGCAAGCGGGCGCCATGCCGGAGTGAGCCGCACGCCCTGTTTTTCGAACTCCCGGTCCGTCTGGCCATCAGCTGCACATACAGTCTACGGGCGCCGTTGCGCACCCGCTCTACTGTGGCCAACTCCTGAGGCCAGACGCATCGCTTTTTTGAATGGGCATGAATAAGCTCCCTCCGACACCACGGGGGTACCTGGACCCACAACCCCGGTGCGAGGGAGCTTGGAGTGGCATATCACCAATTACGCCGTCCGTCCGCCGATTCCTACCGCCCGGGGACGGAAGAGACATGGATCTCCGGCCGGCTGCACCGGTACCTCGAGACGCCCGAATCACCCGAGGCCCAGCATCATGCGGGCGATCGTGAAGTACATGAAAAGCCCCGTGCCGTCGACGACCGTTGTGATGAAAGGTCCGGATACGATGGCGGGGTCCACGCGCAGGCGGTGCAATATCAAGGGCAGCACCGCCGCCACCGCCGACGCCCACACGACGATAAACAGAGCAGTCAAGGCGACGACGCGGCCGACGTCGAGACCGACGCCCAAGGTGTAGGCCCGCAGGAACGTTGCGCCGCCCATCACGAGCCCGATCATCAAACCCGACCCCAACTCGCGCAGCAGCACCCGTCCCATGTCGCGGTAGCGCACTTCGCCCACGGCCAGGCCACGAACGAGCGTCGTCACTACCTGCGAGCCCGTATTCCCGCCGGTACCAATCAAGAGCGGGATGAAAAACGTCAGAGCTACCACTTCCGACAGGACGGACTCAAAATGGCGCAAAACGGTCCCGGTGTAAGCCTCGGCCAAAAATAGTATGAGAATCCAGCCGATGCGCTTGCGCACCAGGGTGTGGACGGGCGTTTGGAAATACGTCTCGGTCAAAGGTTCGCTGCCGCCGAGCTTGTGGAAGTCTTCGGTCGCCTCGTCGTGGATTACGTCGACCAGGTCGTCAACGGTGATGATGCCCGCCATGCGTCCGTGGGCGTCGACGACAGGAATCGCCACGAAGTCGTACTGGGCCACCACCTGTGCGACTTCTTCCTGGTGCATCGTGGCGGGCACCGCAACTACCTGGGTGCCCATGATGTCGGCGATGACCGTATCGGGCTCGGCCAAAAGCAGCTCCCGCACGCTCACCACGCCCACCAGCCGGCCGGCCCCGTCGATGACGTAAATGTAGGCTACGGTCTCCGCGCCGGCGCCTACCTTGCGGATATGCTGCAAAACCTGCTCGACGGTCATGCCGGAGCGGACGCTGATGTACTCCACCGTCATGAGGCCGCCGGCGGTGTATTCGGGATAGTCCAAGAGCCCCTCGATTACACGGGCGTGCTCGGGCGGAAGCAGGTCGATGAGCTGCTGCGCCTGCTTCGGATGGATCGCGCCGACAAGGTCCGCCAGGGCGTCGCTCGGCATATGCTCGACGATGCGCCGGGCCAGCCCACGGTCCATGTGGTCGAGAATGCGGTATTGATCGAAGTACTCGAGATGCTCTAGGACTTCGGCGGCCACCGGCGGGTCGAGGTGGCCCAAGAGCGTTCGGATGTCATCGTAGCCGAATGCGGGCAGCACTTCGGCGAGGTCATAGGGCTGCAGTTCTTCAAGGAGCGCGGCGAGCTCGGGCACCTCGGGCCTGCGGACGAGCTCGGTGAGCTTCGCCTCGAGTTCGTGAGTGGGAATGCGCATTTGGATCACGCCTCCTATGCGGCTGGCGGGGTGCAGGGCACGGGACCGCCGGCCGTTGTAAGTAGGGTTCGCAAGATCGGGATTTCAAACTACCGCCGCAGTCCACAGCCCTCACCTCCCACTCACGCAAAAATCCCTTCCCCGGACAAGCAGGGAAGGGACCACGCACGGACACCTAGACCCCCTCGTCCGGGCTTCGGCACTGAACGACTAGGAGCGTTGCTCCAGCGACGTTAAGCGCGACCTTGCCCCGATCGCACCTGTTGACCCATTGGCGTCTCTCGACGTTTCCGGGCAGCCGCAATTCCTCGTTCAGGAGCCTCACCTAACAGGGCGCTCCAAGACGTATATTGCATATCCAGGATAATACTTCACGCCGCGCAATGCAACAGGGAACGGCCCCTAGGACGTCTTTTTCGGCACCATCTTGATGCAAACGGGCCGGGGCACTTCGGTGACGTGCCCCGTCGCTTCGAGCATGCCATTCCGTCCGTCGATGCGGAAGACCACGATATTATTGCTGTCCCGGTTTTCCGCGTACAGGTACGTGCCGGTCGGATCCAGCGCGAAATTGCGCGGATGGCCCCCTTGCGTCGGTACGTGTCCCAAAGGAGTCAAGGTGCCGTCCTTTTCGCTTACGGCAAACACGGCGATGCTGTCGTGGCCCCGGTTGGACCCGTAGACGAACCGGCCCGACGGGTGGACCAAAATCTCGGCCGTCGTGTTCGCCTCGGCCCCCGCGTAGCCGGACGGGAGCGTCGTGACCGTCTGCAGCGGCGTCATGTGGCCGTGCTCGGCGCCCCAGTGAAACGTCGTGACGGTGGAAGCCAGCTCGTTGATCACGTAAACGAAGCGGCCATTCGGGTGGAAAGCCAGATGCCGGGGGCCGGAAGCGGGCGCCAGTGCAGCCCAGGGCGGATCGTTCGGCACCAGTTTTCCCCGCGCCGCATCGAGCCGGTAGATGAACACTCGATCCAAGCCTAGGTCGGGCACCAGCACAAAACGATCGGTGGGGTCGCTGAAGGCCGAATGGGGATGGGGCGCATCTTGCCGGGGATGGTCGCCGCGCCCTTCATGCTGCACGACGCCGGTGGCGTTCCCCAAGGCTCCGTCTTGATCGATGGGCAAAACCGTCACGCTGCCGCCGCCGTAGTGCGTCGCGAAGAGGAACCTGCCCCCATGATCCACCGAAACGTGCGCCAGGCCTTGGCCGCAGGTAGGCCGGCGTCCTGCAAAGGTGAGCCGGCCCGTCCCGCGATCGATGCGGAAGGCTGCTACGTATGCCTCGGACGGGCTTTTGCTCCTGTCTTCGTCGATAGCGTACAGGACGTCTTTCCTTGGATGAAGCGCCAGGAACGACGGGTTCTTGATGTCCGTTACGGCGCCCACGGGGTGCAGCGCGCCCGAGGCCATATCCATCGTGAAAATGTAGATACCTTCGGGATCGCCTTCTCCCCGGGCCGCTCCGACGTAGACAAAGTATTCCTGGACGGTTTGCTCACGCATGGGTCCGCTCCCTCCTTGGTGCATCGGCCGAACCAGCCCGAGCCAAGTATAGCACAAGGCCGGACCGGGCGCGGGCAGCGTAAGAACAAAGGGCGGAAGGGACGTGTCTCGTGCGACGTACGGTGCGCGACGTTTCGGTCCCGGAGCCGGCGTCACACCCACGACGTCCCGTTCATACGCTGGGGTCAATCGGCTGCAGTGCAGGTAGCGACCATTGACCCTGCTCGAGCCGTACAGATGTCCCTACTGGACCGCCTGCTGCGGTGTTAGGTTGAAGGTGGGAGCCTGTCCCGAAGCGCCAGGGGAGGGAGCGCCGTGCGGTTCATCAGAGCAGAAGATTACACACTCGATCGGTCTTTGCGGGGACAGCCATTGATCTCGCCGCTCACGCGCTGGCGTGCGGCGCAACTCTCCCTGGGCGCGGGCCTGGTTTGGCTGCTCACGCTGGCCCCACGCGCCGCAGGTTTCGGCGTGGTCGCGGCGGAACGCACGGCTATGCTGGCATGGATGGGAACGATGCTGGCCGCGGGCGCCTTCGTCGTTCCGCTCACGTGCCTGATCCACGAGCTGTGGCACCATGCGGCGGCCCCGGGCGGCATCCGCTCTGACCGCAACGTCATGCTGCTCAAGTGGGGCTGGCTGCCGGTCGCCGCCGCGCACGAGGCGTGGGTTTCCCGCAATCGCCAGCTCATCATTCACCTGATGCCGATCGCCGCGATGACTGCTTTGTGCTTGATCGCCGCCTCGTTCGTGAGCTCCGCCCACAGGCTGTACGTGGCGCTTTTCTGGGAACTGAACTTGCTCTTGAGCGTCGGCGACCTCATCGTGGCCTGGCGCATCGTCCGCCTGGAGCCGGAGGCTAGGCTCTGCGGCACCCTCGTACGCGGATCCGGGACGGGTTCGGCGGCGTAACCGGGCGCGGCGCAGTACTGTTGATTTCCC
>JAAYLA010000122.1 GCA_012522135.1 Bacillota bacterium
CACGCCGGTAATGCCGGGATCTTCCGTACCGGACCCGCCGCGTCGGTGAGGCCAGGTGGCGTCCGCTCGGCCAGCCGGTCCTCGAACCGTCGCTTTCTCCGACGGGCGAACCGGGACATTGCGCAAGGTGCTTCTCCCAGCGCCAGAGAAAGGGCACCGCCTAGCGTTCATGCCGGACGGTGCCCCGTGTCCCTGTGTCCTGTGGGCTGTATCCACCAGAGTTCCCGTCTCCCGTCTCCGGTCTCCGGCGCCCTACGTCCGGCGTCCGGACTCCGGGCTTCGCTGCCCAGTCTCCAGCCGCCGGCACCCAGCGTCCGGGCGCCGGATCTCCAACGCCCGGTCCCCGTGTCCCCAGTCGCCGGACCCGCTATCCCCGGATCGCTGGTCCCCGGGTCCCCAGTCTCCAGTCCCCGGCTCCTGGTATCAGCCGATCTCGCAGCGACCTAGGCAGGACGTCACTTGGCCAGCTCTTCGACTTCCTGAACTTCCTCGGGCGTGAGCTCCCACTCGACGCCCTTCAAGTTCTCGTCCAGCTGCTCGATGCTCGTCGCACCCAAGATGGGCGACGTAACTCCGGGCTTAGCCAGGAGCCACGCGATTGCCAGCTGGGCCACGGTGTAACCCCGTTCCTCGGCATACTTCGCGAGGCGCTCGACACGGTCCAGGACGTCGTCGGTCAGCATCCGCCGCATATGCTCGTAGCGGGCGAAGCGGCTTCCTTCGGGTGGCTCCTGTCCCTTGCGGTACTTGCCCGAAAGCAGGCCTTGGGCGAGCGGGCTGTAGTTGATGATGCCGATGCCTTGGTCGATGCAAAGCGGAATCAGCTCTTCTTCCGCCTTGCGGTCGAGCAGGTTGTAGCGGGGCTGGGCCGAGACGAAACGGGCGTAGCCCTTCACGTCGCTTATCCAAAGGGCCTTGCACGTCATCCAGGCCGGGTGGTTCGAAACGCCGATGTAACGCACCTTGCCTTGGCGCACCAAGTCGTCGAGGGCATCCAGCGTCTCTTCTAATGGAGTATCCGGATCGACGGCGTGAATCTGGTACAGGTCGATGTGATCGGTCTGCAAACGCCGGAGACTGTCCTCGACGGCGCGCATAATGTGATAGCGTGAAAGCCCACGATCGTTCGGCCCGTCGCCCATCTTGCCCCAAACTTTGGTGGCCAGGACAACCTCGTGCCGGCGCCCTTTGATCGCCCGGCCCACGATCTCCTCCGACACGCCGCCCGCGTAAATGTTCGCCGTGTCGATGAGATTGATTCCCTTGTCCAGCGCGTGGTGGATCAACTTCGTGGCCGTGGCTTCGTCGGTCTCCACCCCGAAGCGCCAGCAGCCCAAAGAAACCCGAGAAATACGCATTCCGGTCCTTCCGAGTGTAGTGTACTTCATGGAATAGACCTCCCGCACACAAGGTGGTACCGACGAGTTCCACGCTATGGCAAAAGATTCCTTGCTTGAGGCGCGGAGTGGGGCGGGTGGGAGAGAAGGAGGAAAACGGGACGACGAGGGCTCTCCCCTTGATCGTGCCGTTCGGCCTAGGTTACACTTTCCATAACAACATTTGTAGTAGCAAGGATTTCAGGTCAAGGTGTCGAGAAGTTCACACCGACCGGTCTGCCGTGCCGTATCTTCTTGTAGCTGAAACGGGCGAAAGGTAAGGTCAAGTTGCGAGGTGCACCATGGAGCCATCCCGAGAGGAAGCCGCGATGCTCACATACAGGGCGCTCACCCGTACGGCACGTGCCCTACGCCGCTCAGTGAACGCGACCTTAAAAGAACACGGGCTCACCGGGGCGCAGTTTTCGCTCCTCACTTCGATTCCGCCGGAGGGCATTCCCCTCACGCAGCTGGCGAGCCGCTCGTGGGCTGATCCCGGAAACGTGTCGGGGACGATCGACAGGCTGGAAAGTTCGGGATGGGTGACCAGAGAGCGCTCGGCGGAGGACAGGCGGGTGGTGCTTGTTTTTCTGAGCGAGCGGGGACGGGAGCTGCTCGCCAAACTCGTCCCGCGCCACCGGAAGGCAGTCGAATGCGCGTTTCGCGGCCTCAGCTTGGAACAGATGGAGCAACTACGCACGCTCCTCGCAGCCCTCAATCCGCCGCCCGAGGGCCCGTGACCCCGGCCGGCAGCACCATTCTTCGGCCCAGCCCTGAATCGCCTCCACCACCGGTGCCAAGGCACGGCCTTTGTCCGTCAGCTCGTAGCGTATTTGCACCGGCATGGAATCGATTACGACCCGGTTGATAATTCCTTCCGCTTCCAAGTCCTTCAAGCGCTGCGATAGAAGCCGGTCGCTCAGCGCCGGAATCGCGGTGCGGAAGTCGGTGAAGCGCTGAGGTCCCTGCATTAACTGGCGCAGCAACAAGCCAGTCCACTTCTTGCTTAAGATCTCCACCGCCTTCTCGTAGCGGGGACACATAGGTTCCGTTGCCATCATCGCTCACCCTCATCTCGATATCAATCATCGTGTGCAAAAAGGAAAGGCCTTGTGCGAGTCCGAGCAGGCAAGGCACGGGAGTCACGTTCCCTTGCTAACTTACCCCGTCCGGCCTTACTTTTCGTCACTATGATAACACAAAGTGCTTGACAAAGGTAAGTGACATGTGTAATATGCTAACAAAAAGATAGTTGATGGCATTGCGCAAGCGGATTATCGAGCTATCGAACAGGAGGTTTCATCCCATGTCCAACACCAGCCGCTGGGTCATCGAACCTACCCACTCTCTCGTCGAGTTTACCGTCCGGCACATGATGATCGCCAATGTCAAGGGGCGCTTTTCCGAGGTTGAGGGAGAGGTAATCGGCGATCCCCACGACCTGACCGGCGCGACGATTCAGGTGAGCATCAACACGGCCAGCGTCGACACTCGCGTTGCCGACCGTGACAACCACCTGCGTTCGGCCGATTTCTTCGATTCCGAGAACTACCCGCAGATGACGTTCAAAAGCACCAAGATCACCAAGACCGGTGAAGGCGAGTACCGGATCGACGGCGAGCTCACCATCCGCGACGTGACGAATCCGATTACGCTTGAGGCTACGTTCGAGGGCGCGGGCAAGGACCCTTGGGGCGGCGAGCGAGCAGGTTTCAGTGCCAAGGGCAAGCTCAACCGGAAGGACTACGGCCTGACCTGGAACGCCGCGCTCGAGACCGGTGGCGTCCTGGTGAGTGACGAAGTCAAAATCAACATCGAGGTCGAACTTCTGAAGCAGGAGTAATCGCCGGCTACATAGTTGAGTCGAACAACGGATGGACCAGGCCCTGTCTGCCCGCCGGGCGGCCAGGGCTTTTTTGGTTGGTGGGAGGAGCTATCGGAGCAGATTGTGCCGGATGGAGCAATCTTCCTGAGTGTCGCGGACCGGAACTAGAGGAATCGGCAGGCAGATAGCGAAGCGTTTTCCTGGGGCGCGGCGTGGTGTGGGAGGCTGCGGCACGGACCCGTCGCGGCTCTTGGAACAACGATCGGCCGTATGGGAACATGCTACGCAATGGAGGGAGATTCAGATGGCTGAGGGTCACGCGTCGCACATGAAGTCGGCGTCTTTGCTCGAGGGCGAGACGAGCGGCAAGCACATCAAGATCGTCATGTTGGGGGCCGGCAGTGCCTTCACGCAGCGACTGGTCACCGACGTGCTCAATGTCGCGGCGATTCCGGGCGGCGAGATCGCTTTGGTGGACATCGATACGGAACGGCTGGAGCTGGCCGACCAGGTGATTCGGAAGGTCATTCAGGTGATGGGCAAAGAGAAAACTTGGTCCGTCACCGCCACGGCCGACCGCCGCAAGGTACTGCCCGGCGCCGATTACATCATCAACTGCATTGAAGTTTCGGGTGTCAAGGCCGTCCGGCTCGACTATGAGATCCCGCTGAAGTACGGAGTCGATCAGTGCATCGGCGATACCACGGGTCCGGGCGGTCTGATGAAGGCGCTCAGGACCCTCCCCACGTGGGTCGAGGTGCTGAAGGACTGCGAGGAGCTTTGCCCCGACGCGTTGGTCCTCAACTACACGAATCCCATGAGCATGATGGTTTTGGCTGCCCACAGGGTCAGCAACATGCAGGTGGTCGGTCTGTGCCACAGCGTCCAGGGGACAGGGCACAAGCTGGCCAAGTACGCAGGCGTGCCGTATAACGAGATGCAGTGGAAGTGCGCCGGCATCAACCACCTGGCCTGGTTCACGGAGCTGACGCACGACGGGCGTGACCTGTATCCCATCCTTTTCGAGCAGGCCCGTGACACGACCAGCGAGTTTTACGAGAGCGATCCGATCCGCTGCGACATGATGCTGGCCTTCGGCGCGTTCATCACCGAGTCGAGCGGCCACTTGAGCGAATACATTCCCTACTACCGGAAGCGGAAGGACCTGATCGAGAAGTATGCCCGTTCCGGTTACCGGGGAGAAAGCGGCTTCTACGCGAACAACTGGCCGAGGTGGCGGCAGCAAAACGACGAGAACCGCCGGAAGGCCATCGCCGGCGAGATCGAGATCAAGACGGACCGCAGCTGGGAATACGCGAGCTGGATCATCGAGGCCCATCAGACGAACAGGCCTTTCGTGATTCACGGCAACGTCATCAACTACGGCCTGATCGACAACCTGCCCTATGGCGAGTGCGTCGAGGTGCCGGTGATGGTCGATCGCAACGGCTTCAACCCCGTGCGTTTCGGTCCCTTGCCGCCGCAGATGGCTGCCGTCTGCCGCGCCGCCATGCCCACGTACGATCTGGCGGTCACCGCGGCTTTGGAGAGCAGCCGGGAGGCGGCTTACCATGCGTTGCTGCTTGATCCGTTGACCGCGGCCGTGTGCTCGCCGGCGGAGATCAAGCAGATGACCGACGAGCTGATCGATTCGCAGCTCGACCTGCTGCCGGGGTTTAGGAAGTAGGATGCCGGCGGATACCGGCGCCAAAGGAGGCAAGGTGTCTCGACGACGCCGGCAGGAAGGTAGGCCGCGCCAGGAACGCAGGCCAAGCCGGCAAGCCGCGGGACCCATAAAATGCGGACGGCAGGGGCAGCAACTGCACCGTGCCGTCCGCATTTGTATGCGCTGGCCGGGGAGGGTGAGAGCCCCCGGCCCCTAGCCCTCCCATTCCGGATGTCTCCGGCCTCTCTTTCGCCGGCCGGCCTCCGGCATCCCGCCTTCGACAACCTACACTTCGATCACCATGCCGTCGTACGCCACTTCAAACCCGTGGGGGCCGAAGAACTCCACCAGCTCCTCGTGGGTCACCCGGGCGTTGTGGGAGAAATGGTTGGCGACGAACAAGGTCTGTTCGGTCGCAGTCCCTTCCTCCAGCATCCGGGCCTTCGTGCGCAGCAGGGTCTCGGCGCCGCCGTGCACGCTCGATTCCGGCCGCAGTCCGTGGGTGCAATCCAGTATGACCACATCGAAGCGGAAGCTCCGTTGCGCTTCCCAGCTTTCTTCGGGGAACCACGCCGAGTCCATGCCGTACAGAAGCGTTTTGCCGCCCCGCTCGATCACGTAGTTGAAACAGCCTCGCTCCGGAAAATGGGCGGCCTTGAGCGGTAGCACCCGCGTGCCCTCAATCTCCACCGGTTCAAAGGCCTTCAGCTCGTGCAGTCGCTCCTCGGCGTTCCAGCTTCCCACCCGGTTTCGGATGGCCTCGACCACCCACTGATCGCCCCAAACGTGCAGCTCCTCCGGATCGTGCGCAAAAGGTTTCACGTACATCGAAAGCTCGCCGGGAAAGAAGTGGTCGTGGTGGGTATGGGTGATCAGAATGTGCCGCACCCGCCCAAGCTCAAGTCCGTCCCGTAGCGCCTGCATGTAGGTGTCGGGCGGCAGGTCGATTTTCAGGTCGTCGTCGATCAAGGCGCCGCTGCGAGACCGGACATTTTTTCCGCCTAGTTCCCGCGCGCGGCGACACGACGCACAACGACAGAAGACGGCGGGCCATCCTTCCGCGGCCCCGGATCCCATAATGCGAATGCGCATGCGAACAGCAGCCTCCATCCCTATGCCCGAGTCTCGGACGCGATATATCTGCCAGTATGTTCCCGCTGCTCATGGCGACTCCTGCCCAAATTTTGCCGATTATGCACTCCGCAAACACAAAGGCACAAGATGATCGTGTGGAAGTTGTCCGACGGGGAGGAAACATTTCTAGCGGTGAGGAAACACTCAGTAAGAAGAAGTATCCCGAGGACGCGAAGAAGGGAGTGCCAAACGATGCGCAGGAAACTGCTCACGGCCCTACTGGTAGCTGTCGCGTGGTGTGTTGGTTTTGCCGTAGTCGCCGCCGAAACGACGATCGTCTTCTGGCACTGGAACCGTGAGGACCGCCAGGCGAAGCTCGAGCCCCTCATTCGCCGCTTCGAAGAGGAGACGGGTATTCGGGTCGAAACGCAGATGGTGCCGTGGGAGGAGCTGCCCCAAAAGCTCGTGGTGAGCCTGGCCGGAGGAGTGGCACCGGATGTGACGGCCATCAGCTCCGACCGGGGCATGGCGCTCTTGCTGCAAGGGTTTTATGAGGATTTGGGCCCGTTCATCGCCCAGGAAACCGACTACGACTTCGACGACTTGTTGCCGAACGCCCTGGAGATGTGGCAATCGGACGACGGCAGGCAACTCGCTTTCCCCTTTGACCTCGACGTGCTGAGTTTGTTCTACAATCCTACCCTGTTCGACGCCGCGGGCATCCCCTACCCGGATGCCGACCTGACCTGGGAAGAAACCTACGACCTGGCCAAGCGCTTCACCAGCGACACGGACGGAGACGACAGACCGGATCAGTTCGGCTTCATCAACGGTTTCATGGTGTGGGATACGCTTGTTTGGTCCTTCGGCGGTGAGCTGCTCGATCCGACCGGCACGACCCATGCCCTCGGCACGACGGAAGCCCGGGCCGGTTTGGAAATGTGGCGCAACTTGAGCCAAGACGACGTCAACCTGGACTGGGGCATGGCGCCGACGTACGGATATCCTACGCCGACCGATGCCTTCGGAGCGGGCCGGGTTGCCATGGTGCCCATCGGAGCTTGGGGACCCTCGGCTTTTTGGCAAGACCCGGCGACCGGTGAGTTCATCGTCGATTTCGATGTGACGTACGTACCCCGGTCTGAGCAGCACGAGCGGGGCATTCCGCTGGCCGGCCAGGGACTCGGCATGGTCGCGGCGTCGGAGAAAAAGGATGCGGTTTGGGAGTTCATCAAGTTCATGGCCTCGGCCGACGTGCAGGAAGTTTCGGCCCGCGACCTGGGACAGTTCCCGGTGCTGCGCTCGGTGGCCGTGTCCGACGCGTTCATGGTGCCCGGCCAGCCGCCCGCCAACATGCACACCGTAATCGAGTCGACCTTGTACGCCCGGTTCCACCCCAAGCACCGCAACTGGCCGGACGCGTGGAGCCGCATGCGCACCGAGGTGTCCCGCTTCGTTGTCGGATCGGCGTCGCTGAGCCAGGTGCTGCAGACGCTCGACGATGTAATTCCGGCCCTCTTGAGCCGCTAAGGACGTCGCTCCCCCGCCAGTTCTCCCGGCATTGGCCGCTGTCGCGCCGCGTGTGGGTTTAGCCGTCCGGACTCCGTCCCACACGTAGGAGAACAGCGGCCAAGGGAGAACAGGTGCGGGGGAGTGGTTCCATGAATCTGCGCTCGCTCTCTGCCAGAATCTTCCTCTTTCTCCTCGGCGTCACGCTCCTGCCTCTGCTCCTCCTCGGCCAGCTGGGGCTTGTGGGAGGGTCGCCTCTGCTCCTCCTCGCCGTGTTCGTGCCTCTTTCCGCCGCGGCTGCCCATCTTTTGGCCCGTCCCATCCGGGAGCTGGCGCAGGTGGCCGAGCGCATGCGCCGGGGCGAGCTGGGGGCGCGGCCGTCCTTTCGCCTTTGGCCGCCGTACGATGAAGTGGCCGAGACGCTCAGCCGCCTAGCCGCCGATCTGGATGCCGCAAACCGCCATTTCGAGCGCGAGGTCAGCCGCCGCACCGCCGAGCTGACCCGTAAGGCGAACCAGCTGCGCGCCCTGGGACAGGTGGGTCAGCAGGTCGCCGCGGTGCTCGAGCCGTCGGAGCTTTTGCACTTCGTCGTCCGGGTCGTACGGGGCACGTTCCAGTACGACGTCGTGGCGATCGTGCAGGAAGAGGGCGCGCACCTGATCCTCTCCGCGTGCGCCGTGCGGGGCAGGGGCGACGTACCTTTGGGCCGCGTCTTCTCCGTGCGGCAACGGGAGGTGGCGTCGCTCCTCGAAGGCATGGCGGGCGAAGGCAACATTTCGCATACGCCTTGTCCGCTCGTCGAAGGCGTGGACGTACAGACGCAGCTCACCGCACCGATCCGGATGGGGGAGCGGACTATCGGCGCGATCGTGGTGCAAAGCCGCGACCGGGAAGCCTTCGACGAAGACGACATGTTCACGGTCCGCACGATCGCCGGCCAGGTCGCGGTGGCGTTGGAAAATGCTCGCCTTTTCGTCGCCGAGCGGGAGCTGCGGAGCCTGGCCATCACCGAAGAGCGCACCCGCATCGCCCGGGAGATCCACGACACGTTGGCCCAGCATTTCATGGGGATCTTGATGCACCTGCGGGCGATGCAAGGTTCCAAAGACCCGGCCACCGCCGAAATGCACCGCAGCCAGGCGGAGGCCCTCGCGCAGGAAGGGTTGGAAGAGGCCCGGCGGTCGGTGTGGAATTTGCGGCCCGAGCGGCTCGAGCGGCGGGGGCTGGCAGGGGCCATATTGGACGAGGCCGAACGGATCTCGAAGCGCGCGGGGCTGCAGGTAGACGTGGACGTGTCGGGGGACGTCGACGCGCTGCCGGCTGCGGTCGCGGCGGGACTCCTGCGCATCGCCCAGGAGAGCCTGCACAACACGCTGCGGCACGCCAAGGCAAAGCAGGCCCGGGTGCGGCTCACGGTGACGGGCGGCCGGGCGGAGCTCGAGGTGCGGGACGACGGCATCGGCTTCGATCCTGCCGCGCCCCGGGCCACGACCCCTCGCAGCGGCTTCGGCTTAAACGGGATGCGGGAGCGGGCCCACATGCTCGGAGGCGAGTTGATCGTCGATTCCGCCCCCGGCGCCGGCACGCGGATCGTCGTGCGCATACCGAAAGGCGAGGTTGGAAGGGAATGAAGCAGTCAATTAAGGTGCTCGTGGCCGATGACCATCAGGTGGTGCGGGCCGGCATCGTCGCCCTTCTGGAGCAGCAAGAGGGCTTTCAGGTAGTCGGCGAGGCCGGCACGGGCGACGAGGCGGTGGAAAAGGCCCTGGCGAAGCGGCCCGACGTGGTGCTGATGGACCTGCAGATGCCCGGCACCGACGGCGTACAGGCGACCCGGATTTTGCGGGAGCGGGCGCCCGAAGTGGCCGTGCTCGTTTTGACCACCTTCGACGACGACGAGCTCATCTGGGGTGCCATCCAAGCCGGAGCCAAAGGGTACCTGCTGAAAGACACGCCGCCCGCCGGTCTGTTCAGCGCCGTGCGCGACGTGGCCGCCGGGAAAACCCTCATCGCGCCGGAAGTCTTGGCCCGCCTGACCCAAGTGATCCAGCAAGGCGGTCCAGGCCCGCAAGAAGAGCCCCTGACCGAGCGGGAACACGAGATCTTGCAGCTCATCGCCAAGGGCTATTCGAACAAAGAAATCGCCGCGGCCCTGTTCATCAGCGACAACACGGTGAAAACCCATATCAGCAATCTCTTCGACAAGCTCGGCGTCCGCGACCGCACCGAGGCCGTGACCAAAGCGCTGCGCCTTGGTTGGTTGAAACTGTAGGCCCTCGCCCGATCGGGTGATCCGCCCTTCGCCCAACGGGTACGAAAGGTTTACCCCGCGCGGCGATGGAGACCTTTCGCCGCCGGCGCTATGATGGTGGTAGAAAATGCATCAAGCCGTCAAAGGGGGGTCGACCGTGGGCGAAGCGAAAGTCGTCGCCGAGGGTTTGACGAAACGGTACGGCGACGTGCTGGCCGTAGACGACGTGAGCCTGACGGTGCACGCCGAGGAGATCGTGGGCATCGTCGGACCGAACGGCGCAGGCAAGACGACGACGATCGAGATGATGGAAGGCCTGCGCAAACCCGACGCCGGACGCTGCACGGTGTGCGGGTTCGACAGCGTGCGGCAGAATAGGCAGGTGCGGGAGCGCATCGGCATCAGTTTGCAGCAAGCGGGTTTGCCGGAAGAGGTCACCGTGCTGGAAGTGCTGCGCCTGTACGCGAGCTTGTACGCCAATCCGGTGCCCGTCGGCGACCTCTTGCACCAGTTCGGGCTCGAGGACAAGGCGCGGACCCGTACCGAGAAGCTCTCCGGCGGACAGCGGCAGCGGCTCGTCTTGGCCCTCGCGTTGATCGGCCGGCCGGAAGTCATCTTTCTGGACGAGCCGACGACCGGTTTGGATCCCCAGGCCCGGCGCGACCTGTGGGATGTGATCCGCGGCCTGAAGCGGGAGGGACGGGCGATCGTGATCTCCACCCACTACATGGACGAAGTGGAGCATCTGTGCGACCGGGTGCTCGTGATGGACCGGGGACGGATCCTGGCTAGCGGCACGCCCCGGGAGCTGATGAACGAGTACGGACCCGAGAGCGTGGTTGAGATCGAGCTGGACCAGCGGCACGTCGACACCGCCGCCTTATCCGGGCTCGATGCGGTGACCGGCGTGAAGGTGGACGACGAGCGCATTTTGCTCTACACGGCGCATACGGCCCGGACCCTTATGGACCTGGCCGCCTATGCGCAGCGGATGAACTTGCCCTTGGGCGATCTGCGCACCCGTTCCGCCGGCATGGACGACGTGTTTATCGCCCTTACCGGAAGGAGTGTCCGCGCATGAGCCGGCTCGCACGCAGCATGGTGGAGCTGACCCGCTTTCACGCCCGCAGCCTCCACCGCAATAAGATCGCCCTGTTTTTCAACATCATCTTCCCCTTGCTCATGGTGGCCATCTTCGGCGGGCTCTACGGGACCCCGGCCGCATCGAGAGGCGGAGGGCTCGTCGACGGGACGGGGAGGGTGCTCACGGCTTTCGACTTTCTCATGCCGGGCCAGATGGCGGTGATGGTCACGGCCGCCGGGTTCGTAACGGTCGCGATCACGATGGCGGGGCAGCGGCGGGACGGATCGCTGCGGCACCTCTTGAGCACGCCGCTTTCGGTTGGCAGTTGGACAGCCGCCCGGGTGCTGGCGAACGTGCTCATGGCGGGCGTCCAGGGTGTGCTGCTGTTCGTCTTCGCCGCGCTGCTCTTCGATGTATCGCCTCCGGCAAACTTACCGGGCACGATCGTCGTCGTCTTGGTTTGCACCTTGGCCAGCCTGTCGATGGGCATTTTCGTCGGTACGCTGGTCAAGGGCGAGGCTACGGCCATGGCCGTCGTGATGCCCATCTACATGGTGCTGATCTTCCTCGGCAATTCGGCCATGCCCCTGTTGGACGCGCCCCGGTTCATCCAGGTGATGCTGCCTTGGGTGCCGACGTACCACATGACCGAGGCTATGCGTGCCGTGATGATGTTCGGTGAAGGCCTCGGTGCCGTGACGAAGGAGCTGGCCATCTTGGGGGGCCTCGCCGCCGGGCTGCTGGGCATCGCCCTCGCCCTCATGCGGCGGCAATACACCATACGATGAAGGCCGGCGCTGCCGGTCTTTTTTGTTTCTGTTTCACGGCGTGTGGGATTTGAGGGCAGGGATCGGCGCACCGTGCACCGCCCGGCCCCATGGGGTAGAATGTAAGGCGGTGCCGCTTCCGGCAAGCCGCAGGCGAAGCACCATTTCCCAAACCCTGCGAACGAGGAGCCGAATATATGACCAGCTTGTGGGACTTATTTTTCACCTTTGCGCGCATCGGCCTGTTCACCTTCGGCGGCGGGTACGCGATGTTGCCGATGATCCAACGGGAAGTCGTGGAAAGGAAGAAATGGGCCACCGAACAGCAGGTGCTCGACTACTATGCGCTGGGACAGGCGACACCGGGCATCATCGCGGTGAATACGGCCACATTCCTCGGCTACGACCGGCGGGGCGTCATCGGCGGCATCGTGGCGACGCTCGGCATGATCTTCCCGTCGCTCGTGCTCATCATGACACTGGCCACCCTCATCGCCCAGGCGCAGGAAGTGACCGTCGTGCAGCATGCGTTCCGGGGCATCCGCATCGCCGTCGTGGTGCTCATCGTCCACACGGTCCTCAAGATGGCCCGGCGCACCGTCACGTCGGTCCGGGGCGGCGTGCTGTTTGCCGCGGCCCTCGTCCTGATCTCGCTGGCGGGCATATCCCCGGCCTTCGTCGTCATCGGCGCCGCGGCGCTCGGAGCCGGCTACGCCGCGTGGACTGCTAGGCGAACGCCCGGCGTGGAAGGGGGCGATGAGGCGTGAAATACGTTATTCTCTTCCTCGAGTTTTTCAAGATCGGGCTATTGGCGATCGGCGGCGGGATGGCGTCCCTGCCGTTCCTGCATGAAATGGTGCAAAAGTACGGCTGGATCACCGAGGACGAGCTCATCAACATGATCGCCGTATCCGAGGCGACGCCGGGGCCCATCGGGACGAACGTGGCCACGTACGTCGGCTACACCATCGGCGGCGTGCCCGGTGCGCTCATCGCCACGCTGTCCGAAGTGGCGCCTTCGGTGCTCATCATCACGCTGCTCGCCCGCTGGCTGCCGACGTGGAGTAAGAATAAGATCGTACAAGGAGGCTTCGCCGCGGTGCGTCCCGCCGTCGCGGGGCTCATTGGAGCGGTCGCTTTGGGGCTTGCCCGCAGCGAGTTCTTGCGGGTCGACGGCTGGCAACTCGGCACGCTGCTCCAAAACGTCGACTGGGCGGGGCTCGGCACCGGCGCGGTCTTGTTTCTCTTGCTGCAGCGCTACGACTGGCACCCGGTGCTGGTCATCGTGGGCGCGGCTGCCGTCGGCATCGTGCTCGGACTGTAACGAGACGCTCGGTTCCTCTCGCGCGGCCGGCAGGAGTTGCAGGGACGATGGACAACTTTCTACTGGAGGTGCGCCGCATGCCATCCGTCGAGACCGTTCCGCCTCAGCACCTCGCCGGCGTCCGCGTGGAGCATCCGCCCCTTCTGGTGACGACCGAGGGACGAACGATTCGCACGGTACACGAGTGGGAGGTGCGCCGCGCCGCGATCGAGGCGGACTGGCGGACGTATTTGGGCCAGCCGCCATATGCCGCGCCGCCCCTGTCTGCGCGTGTCGAGGCAGAATACGACTTCGGCACGTACACGGCCCGGCTCTTGCGCGTGCCGATGGAGCCCGGTTACGCAGAAACTTGCTATCTGATGGTACCCAAAGAGCGGCGGGCCGAGCGGCTGCCTGC
>JAAYLA010000123.1 GCA_012522135.1 Bacillota bacterium
GAGCCACCTGCTCCTCGTAGATGCGCTGCCCGTCGGGCAGGTTCACGCTGCGAAACACCGTCGGCGGCTTTCCCTTTTCCGTTAGCATACGGGCTGTCTCGGCCATTACCGCCCACATGACCACGGTGGCTCCGATGCCCGACGAAGGACAAATCGGCTGGTCTAAGCCCGGAATGTCGAGCATCGCGTCGCCGGCCCGGCCGCGGATGTCGAGCACTTGATCCACTACGTCTTTCAGGTGCTTTCCCGACGGATGTTTGGCCGGCGCCACGCTGCTTTGCGCGAGCGATGTGAGGCCGACGGTATGTATGCCCCGCTCCCGGGCCCGCAAAGCCGCGTCGACCAAAGCTTCGCCGGCGCCGCTCACCGACCCGATGAACAGAACGTCACCGCGGCGGCAGAGGAATGCATTGGACAGGTCGGCCGGTCCGGAAAGTTTGTTGAGGACTGCCAGGCCGCCCGACCGGTTGATCAACTCGTCCCGCAGGAAATGTCCGTTGTCCAGCAAGTGCAGCACATTGCCGCGTTCTACGGCTTCAGCGGCCTGCCGGGCCACGCTGCGTATGGCGTCCGTCTGCGTCTTTTGAATGTCGGCGATGAGGTCGTGTACCGCTTGGAAGTAGGCCTCAAGCATGTGTGCATCTCCCTTCTGACATACGGGTTACGAAACGTTGTGTAATGGCACAGGGATTGGTGATGGCGCCGCCTACGACGACGGCCCAAAGGCGCTCGTCCATGCTCCGCTCCTCCTTATGCGCCGGTGGCCTGAGTCTTGAGTCCGGCCGTGGCGTCGAGCACTGCCGTCAGCACGTCGTCCGTCATCGCCACGCCCGCAGCATCCAAGGCACAGCGCGCAGCGCCCGTGAGGGACGAGCCGGGTACCCAGCGCGTCACGGTGATGCCGTGGCGCTGTACACAGCGGTCTACGGCAGCGCGAAGAACGGGCGCACGGGACAACACGCCTCCGGCGTAGCCAACGTGTACGGCGCGGCCGAGGCCCAACCTTGTGGCACCGGCTCGAATATACCCCGCGTACTCGGCTGCAGCGTCGTCCACGATGGCGGTCGCCACCGCATCGCCGCCTTCCGCGAGCTCGATGACCAGAGGCGCTGCACGGCCGAGCTGGGAGCGACTCAATTCTCCCGAGTACACCTTACCTGCCAGCGTGCGGAAAGAGTCGACGGCGAAGTGTTCGAGTAGACGCGCCGCGAGCTCGGTCTCGGGTCCACGGCCTTCCCACGCCGCGATCGCCGCCATGATCGCCGCGCGGGCGAGGCCCCAGCCGCCCCCGACGTCACCGAAAAGATACCCCCAGCCGCCGACCACGGCCCGTCGCTCACCGTTTCTGCCGAAGGCTACCGTACCCGTTCCGCCTATTAAGGTGAGACCCGGAGCGCGCCACAAGGTGCCCAGATACGCCGCCTCCGAGTCGCTTATCACACGAATTTCCGCTCGCGGGAGGACGCGCGACAACCGCTGGGGCAGGTCCGGCGGAGTGCCTGTCGCGCTGCACCATACTGCCTTCACCCGGGCGGGAGCGCAGTCTAAGTCCGCCAGCAGGGAGGCGACAGCACCCTCGACCGCTTCCGCCAGGTCTGGACACGAGCCATCCGGAGCAGTTTCGATGCGATGACGAAAGCCGGAAACCTCCCGGTAGGCCGAGCGCGACAAGTCGGCCGCAGCGAGCCAGAGGGCCGTGGAGGTTTGGCCGATGTCGATGGCCATGATGTGCGGTGTGGAGGCCATTTGCATCCCTCCGTCACAGGTAGCCAAGCCTGCCGCGGTAATGGGACAGCACGCGGGCGTTGTGTTCGTCCCCGCCGTCTACGTTGGCGCTGACGAAGACCGGCAAAGGAGACATCCCGGTCTCCGCCAGCCGCGTGACGACGTTCACCATCAGGCCGTTCAACAAATACATGGCGATGATATTCGACGTCGCCCCCGTGCGCAGCGCGGTGCCGGGCACGGGAACAGCCGCGTCTCCCGCGTCGCCTCCGATGTCGAAGACGACGTCTGCATCCACGTCGCAGAGCTTCAGACCGGACGGATGCCTTGCGCTCACGCCCTTGCAGTAGGCAACCGACAAGACGGTCAGCACACGTGCGCCGCGCTCCTTGGCCGCGAGGGCGACGTCGACGGGCACCGCATTCCTGCCCGACGCCGAGATGACGATGACAAGGTCGCCGCTGCGGACATCGCTTTGGAGCACGACCTCGCGCCCGTAATCCGCTATCCGCTCCAGTTTCGTCGACAACGTAATGGGGCGCACGGTGGGGACGAGACCGGGCGCGTACAAGGGATTGATGAGTACTAGGCCACCCGCCCGAAAGAACAGCTCCTGGGCCGGTATGGACGCGTGGGTGCAGCCGAACGCCCAAATCACCCCGCCGTTCGTAATTGTTTCGACGGCAACCTGCGTCGCGAGCTCAAGGGCCTCCCTGTTCGCTGCACGAGCCGTTCGCAGCCTCTCCTCTACCGTATCGAAGTACGTGTCAGCGCCCACGGTAACGACCTCCCGGTTCTTTTGATCTTTGCGCTTGGCTTACTAAAAATTTCGTTGCACATCCCTTTTTTACCTCTTGGCCTTGCGAAAATTTGCCTTGTCGGTTAAGATGGGCGCGGAAAGGTGGTCGCCCATGCGCGAAGTGAGACACGCTCAAATTCTGAACATCCTCGGTCAAGAAGGCTATGTCAAGGTCGATAGCTTGAGCGAACGGCTTGGTGTGAGCAAGGTGACCATTCGCTCCGACCTTGAGTATTTAGAGCGCCTCGGCAAACTCCGCAGGGTGCGGGGCGGCGCCACGTGTGTTGAAGGCACCCACGTCTTGCTCCCGTACTCTGTGCGCGAAGGGCTCCTTAGTACGGAAAAAATGCAGCTCGGAAGCCGCGCCGTGCAGCTTATCGAGTCCGGCGATACCATTCTCCTCGACGCAAGCTCCACGGTACACGCCCTCGCCCGCGAGCTGCGCCGGCGTACAGACTTGACCCACGTTACCGTCATCACCAACGCCATGCCGGTGACACAAGAGCTGTTGCAATGCCCGCATGTCCAGCTCATTTGCACCGGCGGCATCGGCCATGCAGCGAATGACTGCTTTGTCGGCCCCCTCACCGAGGAGACGCTGCGCACCTTCCGGGCCAACAAAGCGTTTATCTCACCGACCAGCATCTTGCTCACGTCGGGTTTGGTCGACAGTGATCTTTTTTCCGCGAGCATTCGAAAAATCATGATCGAAATTGCCGATCAGCTGATCGTGCTTTGCGACCACAGCAAACTCGATGTCGCAAACCCGTTCCCGATTGCGCCCCTGGACCGCGTCACCACCTTCGTTACGGATCGTCCGCTTCCCGACAAGTGGGCGCACACCTTTGAACGGCAAGGCACGGCCGTGCTCCTGTCGACCTCGCCCGGGCCGACCGCATCACGGTCACCATAGGTCTACGCAGAGCATTGAAATAAAACGAAGGGCGGCTCGACCGATCCGCCCTTCACTCTTCCGATGTGGCCTTTTTTGCCTCAGATGGCCCGCTATTCCGCCACCAGTTCCCAGTCCGAAAAGACCGCTTCGCCTAGCGTTCCCGCCGCGTGGGACGTCGACGCCAGACCGATCAGGACCGTCTCGGGCAGTTCCAGGATAATCCGGGCCAGCGTCTGCCAAGCCTTGCCGTCCTCCGATATCTGGGCCGTGACCTCATTCCCGCGCCGGATGATCCGCATATAAACCGGATCTCCGTTCTGCCAGGACGATATGCGCGCCGGTTGCTCGGTGGCCGAACCTGCCGCAAGCCGCTGCTGTACCACAAGGCCGCGGTTGTGGGTGCCCAGGACGGCGACGTTGGCTGCCAGCTCGGTCTCGTCCGCTCGAATCATAAGGCCCGACTTCGACCAGTTGTGGGTAGGCGGCGCGGAATGCAGGCGCACGGTGGCGGTGAAGTCTCCGCTTACCTTCTGATATACGTACCCGAAGCTGTCCTTGTAACTTTCGATATCGGTTCCCGCTGCGACGAGGACCAGCTTATCGCCTTCCACCCGCACTTCGCCCGGCATAACCGTATCGAACTCCCGGGCCGTCCACTCCGCGCCGAGCCACTGCACGCTCCGTACTACCGGCCCCCGGTCCACCGCGGCCAAGCCCCGGTTGAGCCTCGCGATGGCATCCTCCAGCGTCGGAGCAACGGGCTGGTTTTCGTCGAGGACCTTGATGTAAAGCTCTTTCAGGATCGACTCGCCCAGAATCGGGTCGGCGTAGATCACCTCGGGATGCGCGTAGGCACCCGCTTCCGCGTAGACGAAAAGGTCCAGGTCGTACACGTCGCGGTTCACTTCTTGCATCAGGCCGATGTACTCAGGAACGGCATCGCGGTGGGCAGGCTGCAGTCCCAAATACTTCGCCTTGATTTCGTTCGCCTCGCGCCCGGTGAGGAAACGCAGCAGCAGGTACGCCTCTTCCGGGTGCTTCGTATTGCGGTTGATGGCATAGCCGTCGTTCGTCGCCAAGGTAGCGCGCACACCGGCCGGGCCAACGGGCATGGGGAACAGGTTCCATTCGAAGGTGACTTTGGGCGACCCGTCGCTCTTCAGACCAAGGTAATTGACAAGGCCCCACGACCCGATTTCCGCGATGGCGGCCTGACCTTCCAGAAATCCCGAGGGCACTCCGGGCGGCGCGATGACTTGCGATTCCCACCGGAGGCGCTGCAGGTACTCCAGGCCCGCGATTGCCGCCGGATTGTTCAGCGTGCTGACGGTCTTCGCTTCGTTTCCGAAAAAGTCCGACCCGGCCGCGGCGAGCCAGTAATGGATGCGGTCGGTGCGGGTCATCGATTTGCTGAAGCCCCAGATGTCCGGCATGCCGTCGCCGTTCACGTCGCGGGTCAGACGCTTGGCCAAGGCTTCGAACTCTTCCCAGTCCATCGTGTTGCTGCTGAGCCGGGGTTCGGGATAGGGCAGTCCCGCCTCGTCGAACATGTCGACGTTATAGCCGAGCGCCACCGTTCCGAGGTACTGTGGCATGGCGTACTGGCGTCCCTCGTACTGGAAGGCTTCCCACTGCCGAGGCCAATACGTCTGCTCCGCCATAAAGTCCACGCCTTCAGCCTCGAAGAAGGGGTTGAGGTCAAGAAAGCCCCCTTGCCGTCCGACGCTGTGGAACTTGTGTCCGTAACCGTTGATGATGTCGGGGCCCATACCGGACGCGATCATGACGATGATCTGGTCCATCGAGCCCGTGCGGAATTCGACGTTGATGTGGGGGTATTGCTTTTGAAACTCTTCCGCCAAAATCTTTGTCCAGCTGATGTCACCGTAGTCTTGAATCACGTTGATGTTCGGATCGCGCCCGCCGGCCAGCACCACTTCGAGCGTGATGGGTTCAAGATCGGATTGTGCCGACACTGGACCGCAAAGCAGCAGCACGGCGGCGACCACGAGAGAAAAGGCGAAGACGCGTCGATGCCTTCTCACTTTACATACCCTCCTTTGCCGTTCTTACTGCGACAAGCGGCGTTTTGTTATTCGACCAGGAATCGCGCCAATATTTGGAGAAAGAAGAGCAGACCCGACCTCCCTTACAGCGTGCTACAACCTGCCTCCGTTGTGAAGACAGTTCCTTTCAGCCTGGAACGGACCCTTCCATCACAATTGCTGTAAATCTATCCAGAATTGCTGGGAGGCCGAAGATGGAAACGGTAGGAAGGATGGGGGCCATGGCGCTGCCGATCTTGCTCGACATCGGGCACAGCATCGACGATTTCTTCGCCGTAGCGCTGGCGGCCACTTCGTCGGAGTTGGACTTGCTCGGCGTGACGACGGGACGCGACGGGTGCGGCAGCAGGGCGCGGGTTGTGCGTCAGTTGCTCGATGCCTACGGCCGCAGCGATGTTCCGGTGGGCGCAGGCGAGGGGACGGGCCGGCACAGGGACTTTTTCGTGGGTTTCGTCGAGCGGCAGCCGGCGGGACGGCGCGGGCAAAGGGGCTGGCAACCTGCACCGGCCGTTGAGCTGATGCAGCGTGTGATCGACGGGCGGTCCGACGTGACGCTGGCTTGTACGGGCCCACTTACGAACGCGGTGGCCTTGTTCCGCCGCAATCCCGCGGCCACAAAGCGCGTGCGACACCTTTACTTTGTGGGCGGCTGGATTACGCAAGGCCTCCCGGAGCACAACGTGCGGCTCGATGCAGAAGCTGCTGCACGCCTTCTACGCTATGACGTGCCGATCACCGCCTTCGGCTACGAAGTGACCAGAGGCTACCGCTTGTTTCGTCCCCACCGGGCGCGGCTCGATTCCGGCAGCAGCGCGGGCGCCCGGTACCTGAGCGAACTGTACCGTGCTTGGTGCGAATACATCCAGAACGATGCGCCGGGCATGTTGGATCCGCTGCTCATCGCGTATTTGGCCGGACACCTGCCGACCCGCTTTGCACCGGTGCGGGTGGGCGTAGTCACGTCGGGACCGGGCCGCGGGACGGTATTCCGCGACGATGTCAACGGCCGGGAAATACAGGTCGTGACGAAGGTCGATGGGGCCCGTTACGTGGATTTCTTGGTGGCGCGGGTGGCGCAGATCGCTCCTATGGGCGACGAGGTCGATCCCTACCACTGGCAGCCGGCATTGCGGGGCGCTTATCACTTGGAACACTACGCGGGATGGGCTTTGAACCGCACGGTGTATACGGCGCACACGCTGGCTTTCATCGAAGCGGGGACGTGCCGGGTCGAGGCAGGCGGCGATGTCGTGACGCTGGAGCGGGGCGACGTGCTCTATGTGCCGCCCGGCCGGCCCGTGGCAGTCCATACGGAAACGGGCGTCAAAGCGAACTGGCTGACTTTCGACATCATCGTGGAGGATTGGGCCCAAACCATGCAGCCCCTGGACCGCCTGCCGTGGCCCGCGCGCTTTCGTTCCTCCACCGAAGCAGCGGTGTGGAGCGGCATCGCGGAGCGGATCGTAACCTACTGGTGGCGTCCCGTGTCGGAAGCGCGGCTTTTGTACCAGGCGGCTTTCTTGGAGCTGCTCGCCCGCCTGCACGCTTGGGCGCGGGATGAAGGCGCGCTGAGCCTGGACCGGACGCAAGAGGCGGTGATGAAGGCTCGCCGGTGGATCGAGGCCCACGCCGACAGGCCCGTGACGCTCGACGAGGTGGCACGGGCAGCCGCCCTGAGCAAATATCATTTGATCCGCGTGTTTAAGGAAGCCATCGGCGTGCCTCCGTTGCAATATCACCGCCAGCTGCGGCTGCAACTTGCCCGGCGGCTGCTCGAAGTGCCCCACGTCCCTATCGCTGAAGTCGCCGCCAGGGTAGGTTACACATCGACCACGTCGTTCACCAAGGCCTTTAAGAAGGAGTACGGGATAGCGCCCTCGGAGATGAGGCGGTCGGTGTAGAAACGGGATCGTTGCCTGCGTATGGCTCCGGGTTGCGGGCGAGGAGCAGGTTGTAGTCGGGAGCTGTCCCAAATGCACTTTCGGGACAGCCCCACGCCCACCCGCGGTGCGTCCGTGCCTGCCGGCCCGTTTGCGTCCGCGGTACCTCGCTTAGTTTTCGCCTTCCAGGATGGCGCGCAGCCTTTGGGCAGCCACGCTAAGTTCGTTGGGGATCGGCACGCCTTGGTTGAAGATCCGGCCTAAGTGTTCGTTCATGACGGACTGCATCTCAGGCCAGGTTGTCCAGTAGTGGAAGTTATAGATGTAGTCTTGACCGTACAGCGTCGTCATGAGCCAGTCACGCAAATACGTAGCTTTCTCTGGGCTCAGGCGACCGAAGAAGCTGTCCCATAGCTCGGGATAGGGGCCGAGGGGCTGCCGCAGCAGGATCTCGACCATCGCTTTCTGCCCTTCGTAGCTTGCCATCCACTCGATAAGCCGCCATGCGGCGTCGAGCTGGCGCGTGCCGTTGGCCATACTAAACATATGCGCTTGTGCGTGCGATTTTTGCGCATACGGAGCCTTAGGCAACAGAGTGACGATCCAGTCGAAGGCGACCTCATCCAGGCTGAACGCGAGCGACAAGTACTGCTCCGTGATCGCATACCCGCCCTGATCAAAGCTGCGAGGTGGAAAGCCTCCCGCGTACGGTATCACGTGCTGGTTCACCTGCAGGTCCCGCCAGAATTCCAGCAGTTCAGCGACGCCCGGATCGTCCAGCAACACTTCCGTCCGGTCCTCGTTTAGCCACTCGTGCCCCGTCCAGTTGTAGATCCATTGAATGCTCAAGGCAGTGGCCGAGTTGTTGCGATTGTGTGTCGCGTAAACTTGCTTGTCCGGATCCACGAGCTTTCGGGCGCGGGCGGCA
>JAAYLA010000124.1 GCA_012522135.1 Bacillota bacterium
CAGACACTAAACCCTGAAACACGGCACGATGAAGTTTCGCGCATCCTTTGCGCGCAGGAGGAATACGTGAGACGATGCCTCGAAGGATTGCGCGAGCGCGTCGAGAAGGCAGCCGCCCGTCTCATCGGAGAGGAACGCCTGAGCGGTGAAGCCTTCCGCCGACTCATCGGCCACCCGACTCCCGCACGGCGGGGGAAGAGGGACGAAACGGAAATCACCGCTTGAGGCTGGACGGATGCATTGTCAGGACGCTCCAGTTGAGGTATAATACCAAGCGCGAACGGGTCAGGTCCTTCGCCGGAGTCTAGCTCCCGAAGGGCCTTTTGCATTCACTGAGGGGGATGGTCTTGTGAATCTGTTCAAGCAACGGGTGGCCGATCTGGTTCAATCGGCGCTCGCGAATATGGGTGCAGGCGAGGACGCCGTCGGCCCGGTCCTCGAATTGGTCGAGATACCTCCCGACGAAAAACTGGGCGACTTTGCCGTTCCTTGTTTTGCTTTCGCGCGCACTCTGCGCCGTTCGCCCGTGCAAATCGCGGAGGAGATCGTCGCCCAGGCGGACCGCCCTCCTTGGCTGACCCACATTAAGGCGGTCAAAGGGTACGTTAACGTCAAACTGCACCGCGGACACGTCGCACAGCATGTCCTCGGCGACATTTTGCGGGCGGGCGAGGCATACGGTTCCCGTGAACCGAACGGTCGCACCGTCGTCATCGACTACTCCTCGCCGAATATCGCGAAGCCCTTTAGCCTGGGGCACATTCGCAGCACCGTGATCGGCGAGAGCCTGGCCCGCATCTTCGCGCATCAAGGCTACCGGGTGGTGCGCATCAACCACCTGGGCGACTGGGGAACCCAGTTTGGCCGCGTCATCGGCGGATACGTCCGTTGGGCAGACCACGATCGCCTCGAAAAAGAACCCATTAAAGAGCTTTTCCGTCTCTACGTCAAGTTCCACGAAGAGGCGGAAAAAGATCCCGCTTTGGAGGATGAAGCCAGAGACTGGTTTCGCCGCATGGAGGAAGGCGACCCCGTGGCGCTGGCGCTGTGGAGGCGGTTCCGTGAGCTTTCCTTGCTAGAACTCGAAAGGACGTACGCGCGGCTCGGCATCCGCTTCGATGATTATACCGGTGAGAGCGCCTACAACGACGTAAGCGACATCATTGAAAAACTGCGGGCACTGGGGCTCCTCAAAGAAAGCCAAGGTGCCCAAGTCGTCGAGCTTGGCGACGATATTCCACCTTGCCTCATCACGAAAAGCGACGGCACGACGCTGTACGCAACCCGGGACATCGCGGCCGCCATCCGCCGCCAGGAACAATACAACTTCGACCTGGCCTTCTACGTCGTCGACAGCCGTCAAAGCCTCCATTTCAAGCAGGTGTTCGGCGTGCTTGAGCGCATGGGCTACGAGTGGGCGTCCGGCATGGAACACATCCCCTTCGGGACGTTGCAATTTGGCGACGAGATCATGTCGACGCGCAAGGGCAACGTCATTTTCCTGGAAGATGTGTTGAACGAGGCGGTTACGAGGGTCAAGCAAATCATCGCGGAGCGGAATCCGTCCCTCAAGAATGCCGACGAAGTGGCCGAGGCAGTCGGTGTCGGCGCTGTCATCTTCAACGACCTCGTCCACAACCGGATCAAGGACATCTCCTTCCAGTGGGAGGACGTCTTGAACTTCGACGGTGATACAGGTCCCTACGTGCAGTATACCCACGCTCGCGCCTGCAGTGTCCTGCGCCGTGCGGATGAGCAAGGGGCCCGGCCGATGTCGGACGGGTTCGACCGGCTAGAGTGGGAGGACTCCGAAATGCGCCTCGTGCGGCTCCTCGGCCGCTTCGGTGAAACCGTTGACGCAGCGGCAAAGGGCAGAGAGCCGTCGACGGTAGCGCGCTACGTCCTCGATCTGGCCCAAGCTTTCAACGGCTTCTACCACAGCAACCGCATCCTGGGGTCTGAACGGCAGGCGGAGCGGTTGGCCCTGACGGACGCGGTGCGCCAGGTGCTCGCCAACGGTCTGCGCCTCCTGGCCATGGAAGCGCCGCCTGAAATGTAAGCGCGGCTCCTTTACGCCGGGCTGGGGGGGTGCACGGGTGCACGTTCCGCGTCGTCTGGGGCGAGCGAAAGGGGTGCCCGGCCTTGCAGCCGGAAGAACAGATGTTCATCGCGTGCGTTCGCCACGGGCGCACCGACTGGAACGTTCAGAGGCGCATCCAGGGGCGCACCGACGTGCCGCTGAACGATGCGGGACGCTTGGACGCTCAACTCACGGCTCTGCGTTTGGCCGCAGAATCGTGGCATGCCATCTACACGAGCCCGCTGCGGCGCGCTGCCGAGACGGCCCGGATCATCGGCTTGCACCTCGGTCTCGTCCCGGTCAGCAGGCCGTGCCTTATAGAGCGCAGCTACGGCACGCTCGAGGGCACCAGGGCCCGCGGCCGCCGACGGGAAATGCGCCGCCGGGTGCAGGCCCGTGGCGTGGAGTCCGACGGCAAACTTCGACGCAGGGCGATCGCGTGCATCGAGGGGCTCGCCGGCGAGCATCCGGGCAGACGCTTGATCGTGGTGTCGCACGGGGCCTTCATCAACGCACTCCTCCACGTCATATCGGGTGGAAAGGCGGGCACAGGCATTACCCGGCTGGCCAACGGGAGCATCTGCCGCATCGCCCGTGACGGTCAGGGGCGCTGGACGATCCTGTCCCTCAACGAAACCGATCACCTTGTCGATCCCCAGGGACCTAGCTTTCGCTCCGGTCGGCCGCCGGTGTAGGACAAGGCCGGCGCTACAGAGGAGAGGCCGTGTCTAAGGTCGAACTACCTGGGGGAAGGGGAGGTGAGCAGCGTGACGTTCGGGATCGCCTTCATCCTCTTGATGCTGGCCTTAGGCGGCTTTGCGGCCTACCAGGGTGACCGGGTGGGCATGGCCGTCGGGAAAAAGCGGCTGTCCATTTTCGGCCTACGCCCCAAGTACACGTCGCGCGTCATCACCGTCCTGACCGGTATCATCATCGTCATGATCACAATGGCCGGCGTGCTGTTGATCTCACATACGGCACGGCAGTCCCTCTTCGGCCTGGAAGACTTACAGCAGCAGATCTCCAGCCTTTCTGTCCAGCTGGCAGACTTGCAGGAACAGCAGCGCAGCCTCCGCCAAGAGAACACCCGCCTGCAGGAGATGAACCTCGCCTTGGCCAGCCAAACGGAAACCCTCCAGGCCCTCAACGCCGCCCTAAACGAGCAGAAAAACATCCTTCAAGCAGCCATCGAGGAGCTCGAGCAGGATTATCGGGACAGGCTGGGCAAGAGCTATCTGGTGTACGATTGGGTAATGCAACAGCCGCTCGTCTATACCGCGGGACAGTTGATCTCATCATACGTCATCGACGTGCCCGATAGCCGTGACGCGCTCGAGCAAGAGGTCCGCAGCATGCTCGAAGAACTGAATCGCCAGGTGTTGCAAGACGGCGCAGGCGAGATCGACGAGCGACCCGGCTGGGCACTTGTCCTCGAATACACCGTCTACGAGGAAGTAGGCGAAGAGCGTAGAGAGCGCACCGTTACGGAGGAGGAGCGCATCAGCAAACTCGTGGATGCCATACGCGAGACGCCGGGCCTCGACAGTGTCGTGGTACAGGCATTCTCGCTCACGCATACTATCGAACGTTTTCCCGTTTGGCCGGACTTTAGACTCCTCGTCGACCGGCTCATCTTTCCGCAAGGGGATGTAGTCGCCGCCCACGTCTTCGACGGCCGCGAGTCGGGACGCAGTCTCTTCAACCAACTCTGGGGCTGGCTGCAAATCGAGGTTCGCCAAGCCGCCCTCGAAGCCGGAGTTCTGGAAAGGCCCGACGGCACCGTCACCGCCCCGTTCGAAGTCGGGTTACTCTACGACGTGGTCGAGACCATACGCTCGCACGGTGGTCCTGTTACGGTGCAGGCCATCGCGTCGCGGGATGTCCGGACAAACGACGAACTTCCGATCGCATTTCACTTTGAACCGGTAGCAGACGAGCTCGAAACGGACAAACAAGAGTAGCTGAACGGAGGTACACGGTTGCACGGAGTTGAAAAGCGCCCTTCGTGGGACGAGTATTTCATGATGATGGCCAAAGACGTCGTGGCCAAGCGCGCGACGTGTCCTCGCAGGCAGGTGGGCGCCGTCTTGGTTCGTGACAAACGGATCATCACGACAGGCTACAACGGCAGTCCTTCCGGTATGCCCCATTGCACCGAGGTAGGCTGTCGTTTACACGAAGGGCACTGCATTCGGGCCATTCATGCCGAGCAAAACGCCATCGTCCAGGCCGCGCTGTACGGCGTCAGCACCCGGGGAGCGACCTGTTACGTGACGGCCGCGCCGTGTGTCACGTGCGCCAACCTCCTTGTCGCCGCCGGCATCGTCCGGGTGGTCTACGGCGAAGAATACACGAATCGCCTCGGCGAACAGGTGCTCCTGGAAGCCGGCGTTAAGTTGGAACGCTTTCCGTTCGCAGAATCACATGAGGAATGATGCGCCGTGAAGAAGTGGCATCTCGTCGGCTTGGCGGTCGTGGCCTTGCTCGCGGTCGGCCTGTATACTTTGTTTATCCCTACGCCCAAGGCGCGCTTTTCCCGGCAAGTGGCGGAAGCCTTTCAAGCCGGTGACCTCGAAGCCGCCCGCCGGCACTTGGAAGCATGGGCCGAGGAAACGAGCGACGGTATCGACCGCACGGCCATCATGTCGCTCCATATGGCAGTGTCGGTTGCTCAAGTAGTGCGGGACGCGCAGCTTCTGGTCGAGTACGAAGGCATGAACATGATGTTTGCCGATCCGGAGGACGCATTGGACGAGACGATCTCGTACGACGAGGTGATTGCGATCCTCACGGAGCAGCTGCGCCGCGACCAAGAGGAATTGCTGCAGACGGCTAAGGTGTACCACGGTCAACACTACAAAGGCGGTCTGCGGATCGACAGTCCCGTGCAAGGCACACTGGATCTGCTGCACGATGAGGACCGGATCCTCGACGCGTACCGCGCGCTGATCGCAGGCTATGCCACGGAGGATGAGCAAGCCATCTTCCACGCCGGGGTAGCTCGGGAGGCCCTCGGAGCCGTTTTGCGTTTGGTAATCGTCCAGCCCGACGGGCAAAGTGCCGACGCGGTGGCGCTCCAAGGCACTCTCGATATGGCCGAGCTCTGGTGGTTGATCGCAGCCCACTCGACTGACGTCCACTTCAGCGAGACGGCGCTCGGCATCGTGCTGGCCGAGACGGAAACCCGGCCCGACCATCCCGCACGGGCTCGGGCAGAGGCGGCTTTGCGCGAAGTGCGGCGCTTCGGCTAGGCGCGCGAGGCAGCGGAGACATCTCATACTGCTCGTTGGGGGAATCCCATGTCCTTCGAAATCCTTCTGCTCACGCTCCCGATTTGGTTGTCGGCCTTGTGTCTCCACGAATACGCGCACGCCTGGACCGCGGTGCGTCTCGGCGATCCTACGCCCAGATGGCAGGGGCGGCTCACGTTAAATCCAAGGGTACACCTGTCCCTCATCGGCACGCTCATGATACTGCTCGCCGGAATAGGCTGGGCCAACCCGGTTCAGGTCAACCCGCGCAACCTGAGCAAACCAAAGACCGACATGGCTTGGATCGCCCTTGCGGGACCGTTCACCAACGTCGTGCTGGCCGCGCTTTTTGCAGCACTGTACCACGCGGTGGCGCCGCACCTTCCGCCGACACGTGTCGGATTCTACGGTGTGTTGTTCCTGCGTTACGGGGTGTACATCAATGCGCTGCTTTTCGTCTTCAACATGGTGCCCATTCCGCCCCTCGACGGTTCCAAACTGCTGGATCTGATCGCGCCGCGGGAGTGGTACCGGGCCCTTCTGTTCTTGGAGCAATACGGCGTGTTGATCTTGTTTTTTCTCATCGTAATTCTCGGTTTCGGGCGCACGGTAGGGACTGCAGCCGGCGCGATCATGGCGCTTTTGGGCGTACGCTGACGGCGACGCTAGGGTTTGTATGGTTTCCTTATAGGAGGTGCCACACGGACCGTGCGGGCAGAACTTCTGATGGTGGGCACCGAGCTGCTGCTCGGTGAGACGACCGACACGAATGCGACGTATCTGGCACGGTGCCTGGCTGACCTCGGCATCGATTTGCATTACAAGAGTACCGTAGGGGACAACTGGGTACGGATGACCGGAGCGTTGGCGACGGCACTTGAACGGTCCCAAATCGTGATTGTATCGGGCGGTCTCGGCCCGACGCAGGACGACTTGACGCGGGAAGTAGTTGCCGCCGCCACGGGTCGCACTCTGGTTTTCGACGAACGTGCTTGGGAGGAAATCACACGGCTGCTGCGGGGGAGGGGGCGGCCGATCACGGAAAACAACCGCCGCCAAGCGATGCTGCCCGCGGGAGCCGTCCGCATCCCGAATCCCGTTGGGGTCGCTCCGGGTATCTGGCTCGATCTGAACCCGCGCCTTGTCATATGCCTGCCCGGCGTTCCGGACGAGCTGCGGGCAATGATGCAGGAGACCGTGATGCCGCGGCTGCGCGCACGGACCGGCGCTTCGCCCCTTTATTCGCGGGTCTTGCGGTTCCGCGGAATCGGTGAGTCCGCTTTGGAGACCGAATTGATGGATCTCATCGAAAGGCAGAGTACGCCTACCATCGCGCTGTACGCCGGATCCGGGGAAGTGCGTATCCGACTCACTTGCCGCGCCGGCTCGGCGGAGGAAGCGGAGCGCCTGTTTGCTCCCGTGGAACAGGAGATTCAAAAGCGGGTCGGAGACAAACTGTATGCGAGCGGTACGGAACCCATTGAAGCGCTCGTGGCAAAGGCCTTGACGGTTCAAAAAGCCACCGTCGCAGTCGCGGAATCGTGTACGGGAGGTTTGCTCGGTGAGCGGCTTACGAGCGTGCCGGGCGCTTCGGCCTACTTTCTCGGTGGGGTCCTCGCTTACGCTAACGACGTGAAGGAAAGGCTTTTGGGCGTGGACAAGGAGACCCTAAAAAGCCATGGTGCCGTAAGCGCAGAGGTGGCGTTGCAGATGGCAGACGGTGTACGCCGCACGCTCGGTGCCGACTGGGGCCTGGGCATCACGGGCATCGCCGGTCCGGGCGGTGGGACCGAGACCAAGCCGGTGGGTACCGTCTTCATCGCCTGTGCTTCGGCCCGTGGAAACAGAGTCGTACACCACCGCTTCGTGGGCAGCCGCGACATGATCAGGCGGCGCGCTGCCCTGGAGGCCTTGCATCTACTGTACCAGGCCCTTCGCGACTTCGACCCCGCATAAACGAAGGTAGCCGCCGAAAATCGCCGGGCACAAGGGAAGTCGGCCACCGAAGTAGAATCTATCGTCGAAGATACGATGCGAAGCCTCTAGTTTACATGGCCACTCCCGTGATCTGTCCCTCTCGGTGTCATTCCAACAGAGAGAGGCAAATCCACCCCGTTGCCGGCGTGTCCTCTTATACGGGTGCTTCACAGATGAAGGAACTGTCCGCGGTGTCAATAGGCAGGCACCAACGTTGGCGCGTGCCTGCGTCCGACTACCCGGCATACTGAGGGGGTTAACGCATAAATGAATCCTGAAAAGCAGAAGGCCCTGGAGATGGCGCTGCATCAGATCGAGAAAGCGTACGGCAAAGGCTCGGTTATGCGCCTCGGGGAAGCGTCGGCTCAGCTCGTGACCGACGTCATTCCCACCGGCGCTTTGGCCCTTGACATTGCACTAGGCGTAGGTGGCATTCCCCGCGGCCGCATCGTAGAAGTGTTCGGCCCCGAGTCGTCGGGTAAGACCACGCTCTGTCTGCACGTCGTGGCCGAAGCTCAGAAGCGGGGAGGCATCGCTGCGGTCATCGACGTCGAGCATGCGCTCGATCCCGTCTACGCCGGTCGGCTAGGCGTAGACGTCGACAACTTGTTGATCTCCCAGCCGGACGATGCGGAAAGCGCCCTCGAGATCGCCGAAGCACTTGTGCGTAGCGGGGCGGTGGATGTGATCGTCGTCGACTCCGTTGCCGCCCTGGTACCACGTGCGGAAATCCAAGGCGAGATGGGTGACAGTCACGTAGGTCTGCAGGCACGGCTGATGTCACAGGCCTTGCGGAAGCTGACCGGAGCCATCAGCAAGTCCCGCACGTCCGTAATGTTCACCAACCAGATACGCGAGAAGGTGGGCGTAATGTTCGGCTCGCCGGAAACGACTCCCGGTGGCCGAGCGCTCAAGTTCTACGCCTCGGTGCGTTTGGACATCCGTCGCATCGAGACGCTTCGGCAAGGTACCGAGACGATCGGCAACCGGGTCCGCGTGAAAGTGGTGAAAAACAAGGTTGCTCCGCCTTTCCGGGAAGCCGAGTTCGACATCATGTACGGCGAAGGGGTCTCTCGCGAGGGCAACATCCTCGACGTCGCCACGGAACTTGACATCGTGCAAAAAAGCGGTGCCTGGTACTCGTACAACGATACCCGTCTGGGCCAGGGCCGTGAGAACGCCAAGGACTTTCTCAAGGAACATCCGGAGCTGGCCGACGAGATCGAGCTGCAGGTGCGGGAGCGCTTGGGTCTGCGCATTCCGTCGACTGCACAAACCGACGGGTCCGGGGCCGAGGCATCCGGCGAAGATTCGGCAATCGGCGGCTGATAGTCGTGAGCAATGAAAGACCGATGATCGTGCAGGCGATCGTGGCGGATCCGCAATCGACCGGTCTTGCCCATGTCTACGTCGGCGACGAGGCCTTCGTCGTCGACGCGGTTCACGTGGCGGAGCTCGGCCTGAAATCCGGCATGCCGCTCGAGGGCAGCCGCGTGGAACGGCTCCGCCGCCTCGCCCAGCTCACGGGCCTGAAGGAGCGAGCCTTGCACCTCCTTGCGCACCGGCCCTACACGGAACATGAACTGCGATGCCGCCTGCAGCAAGGGGATGTGACGCCGGAATGCGTCGACGAGGTCCTCGACTGGCTGCGCAGTCTGGGTTACGTCGACGACGCGGCATTCGCGAGGCGTTGGGTCGAGGTAAGGCGCCAGACAAAAGGTTTCGGTCCCGTGCGGCTCCGCCACGAGCTGGTCGAACGGGGTGTAGCGACCGAGTTCATCGAGGCTGCGCTGGCGGAAGTGAGCGAAGAAGAGTACGTGGAATCGGCGTTCGAACAGGCACGGCAGCGCCTCGAGCGCCTTGGGGAAGTGCCGGAGGCGAAGGCACGCCGGCAGATTTACGGCTTCCTCGTAAGGCGCGGTTTTACAGGTAATACAGTGGCTAGGGTTATGCGACGTCTGTTCGGTCAGTTTCCAGCTTGACAACGGCTTTCACGTAAAGATAGAATGAAACGTGGATGTAACAGACCACTCAACAGCGGCCGCATTTCTGGCCATCTGTAAGCCGGGCGTAGCCCGGCGTGTGAACCGGGCCGGTGAGCGCAGATTTCGTGCGTCGCGGGCCCGTATTGCTTATATAGGCAAATGCGTTTGACAACCCCTCGTCGAAGGAGGTGGACAGGATTCCGACAAACATCCTCATCAACATTGCCGTAGGTCTGGCCGGTATTGCGGCCGGATATGCGGTGCGCTACTTAGTCGTTGAAACCAAAGTGCGCTCGGCAAGCGATCGGTCCGCGGAGATTTTGGCGGAAGCACGCCGCAGCGCAGAGACCATCAAGCGCGAGGCCGCCATTGACGCCAAGGACGAGGCGCACCGCATTCGGCAAGAAGCAGAAGAAGAAGCTCGCGAGCGCCGCAAGGAGCTGCAGCAGCAGGAGCGGCGGCTCGTTCAGAAGGAAGAGAGTTTGGACAGGAAGGCCGAAAGCCTGGAACGGAAGGAGGCTGCTCTGGCAAAGAAGGCCGAGTCCCTGCAAAAGCAACAGGCCCGAGTCGAAGAACTTATCCAGACGCAGATGCGGGAGCTTGAGCGAATCGCCGGTCTCACGGCCGAACAGGCCCGCGAGATGCTGCTCAAGCAGACAGAGAACGAAGTAAAGCACGAGATGGCCATGATGATCAAGGAAATCGAGTCGCAGGCCAAAGAGGAGGCCGAGCGGCGCGCCAACAACATCATCGCTTTGGCCATCCAACGCTGCGCCGCCGATCACGTGGCGGAAACAACCGTATCGGTAGTCAGCCTGCCGAACGACGAGATGAAAGGCCGTATCATCGGCAGGGAAGGCCGCAACATCCGTACACTCGAGACACTGACGGGCATCGATGTGATCATAGACGACACGCCCGAGGCGGTGATCCTCTCGGGATTTGATCCTATCCGGAGGGAAATTGCACGCATTGCGCTGGAAAAGCTTGTCGCCGACGGACGGATCCACCCGGCCCGCATCGAAGAAATGGTCGAGAAGGCCCAGCGCGAGGTCGACGCACTCATCCGTCAAGAAGGCGAACAAGCCACGTTCGAAACCGGTGTGCACGGCCTGCACCCGGAACTGATCAAGCTGCTGGGACGGCTGCGCTTCCGTACGAGCTACGGTCAAAACGTACTGAAGCACAGCATCGAAGTGGCCCATCTGGCTGGTATCATGGCGGCCGAGCTCGGTGGCGACGTGAAGGTAGCCAAGAGGGCAGGCCTTCTGCACGACATCGGCAAAGCCGTCGACCACGAGATGGAGGGCACGCACCTCGAGATCGGACTCGCGCTCTTGCGCAAGTACAAGGAGTCCCACGAGGTCATCCATGCCGTGGCTTGCCACCACGGCGATTACGAACCCGAGTCGATTGAAGCCGTGCTGGTGGCCGCAGCGGACGCCATCTCGGCAGCGAGACCCGGTGCCAGAAGAGAGTCGCTGGAGAGTTACATCCGCCGTCTGGAGAAGCTGGAGAACATCGCCAACTCGTTTGACGGTGTGGAGAAGTCCTACGCCATCCAGGCAGGACGCGAAATCCGCATCATGGTAAAGCCGAACAAAGTGGACGATGCCGCAGCCGTGAAAATGGCTCGCGACATCGTAAAGCGCATCGAATCGGACATGGAGTATCCCGGTCAAATTAAAGTCACCGTCATCCGGGAAACCCGGGCGGTCGATTACGCCAAATAGTCACGGGATGGCATATAGTGTACGGCGGGCCTCGCGCCTTCCGGCCTCGGAAGCGCGGGGCCTTTTTGTGCCTGCAGGAGTTGCACGGGTCGATAGAGAACCTACGACCGGTCCAGACTTAGGGGGGGTTGGGGTGAGGGAAGATCTCTGGCCGTACACGGGCATGGAGCCCCGCCGCGAGGACGGCAGCCCGTCCCACGCAGGCCTTTTCGTATCGCTGCTCGTGCGGTATCCTCAGATCGGCTCGGTGCGGTACTTGCCGGATGACGGAACGTTGGTGCTCGGGTTCATGGTCCGGGGAAAAATGACCTCGGAAGAGTTCGCCGCACTGCGGTCGCAAGTGGAATTGAGCCTAGAAGTGTTCTCGGAACTGTCAGGCCGGCCCATTCACATCCTCGACCTGCGCCATATCCGGTGTTCTCCCTTTACGGCGCTCGAGGTAGTCCGCGACGTGGAGACGCTGACGCGGATGGAGCTGTCGGTCATCGTCGGTACGTTGACCGACCGGTTGGGAGAGGACCTCGTCTGGGAACCGGCGGAGTCTGAAGACACAGTCTACGAGCCGCTGCTACAAGACGACCTGATCGAGCACCTGCTCGACGACGTGCGCCTTGTTCCGCCGCCCCGGCGGGTGATCGGCTTTCGCGACGAGGGCCGCATCGTCGTGCACGGCGAACACGGAAAGTCTTGAGGGGGGAGATATACCTTGCCGTTGACGCCCCCGCTGCGTATCGTCGACGCCCATTGCGACACGCTCTGGGCGGCGCCGAGGGAAAAGCGCGCGCTACATGAGCGGTCCGAGCGCGGCCACCTGGATCTGCCCAGGCTACAAGAAGCCGGTGTCTACATCCAGTTCTTCGCGGTATTCTCCGACCCGAGTCACGCCGCTGCCGGCTTCACGGCCGATGCTTTGGGCATGATCGAGACCTTCTACGAATCCGCCGAAGCGTCCCGGGGCAGCCTGCGGCCGCTGCTGTGGCGCGACGATCTTGATGGCGCTCCGCAGGCCGGTCAGGTTTTCGGCCTGTTGTCGTTGGAAGGCGGCGAACCTCTGCACGGCCGGGTCGATGTGCTGCGCAGCTTCTTTCGGCTTGGCATCCGCGCCATGGGCCTGACCTGGAATCACAGAAACGAGCTGGCCGACGGGCAGCTCGAGTCGGAAAGCGGCGGAGGTCTGACCCGGCGCGGGCGGGCCGTAGTACGGGAAATGGAACGACTCGGCATGGTGATCGACTGTTCACACCTATCGGACGCCGGCTTTTGGGATCTGATGTCCCAGACAACCGGCCCTGTTATCGCCTCCCACTCCAATGCACGTGCCCTATGTCCCCACCCGCGGAACTTGACGGACGAACAGATTGCTGCGATCGGGGAGCGGGGGGGCGTGATCGGCATCAACTTCTTTCCGCCCTTCCTGCGCCGAGACGAGGATGCGACTATAGCCGACGTTATCCGCCACGTCGAATACATAGCAGGACGCGTCGGCGTACAGGCCGTCTGTCTCGGCTCCGACTACGACGGCATCAGCAGGACGCCTGTCGGACTTGAGGATTGCACGAAGCTGCCGGCCTTGGCGGAGGAACTTTTGCGGCTCGGCTACTCGGAGGACGACGTGCGCGCTATCATGGGCGGTAACATGGTGCGCCTTCTGAAGCATGTCCTGCCTAATCGACCGTCTGCTTCATAACCGACCGTCTTCCCGGCCATACTAGCTCCGATCAAGTCAAAGGCCGAGGAGGGAATCCGTACCGTGGCTGTCGTCAAAGTGGTTGAGCTGGTCGGCGATTCCAGACAGAGCTGGGAAGACGCGGTCAAGGAAGCCGTACGTCAGGCCGCCAAAACCGTGCGGAACATCACCGGAGTGGAAGTACTCAACTGGACCGGCAACGTGGAAAACGGCGAAGTCGTGGAGTACAAAGCGAACGTCAAGGTGGCTTTTCGCGTAGACGACCGCTAAGAGCCTACTCGATGACGCGCATGCTCGCGCCCACCCTTGTCGGTGGGCGTTTTTGCTGCATACCACGCAGGAGTGGGGGAAGAATACATACGGAACGCCGTGGACCTATTGCCAACTCTCGTCTTCGTGGAGGTGAGTCGAGTTTGGACTGGCTCGGTACCCTTGTCCGTTTCGTCGTGTCGGCGATCGTCCTGATGGTCGTGGCCTTCATCGTCCCGGGATTCGCCCCGCTCGGCTTCTGGAGCGCCCTTTTGGCTGCAGCGGTCATCGCGGCCGTAGGTTGGCTGATCGAAGCCACGTTGGGAAAGGGCGTCTCACCGTTCGGCCGCGGAATCGTCGGATTCATCGTATCGGCACTGGTGATCTGGGCGACCCAGTTCGTGGTCCCCGACATGTCCGTCAGCCTCATCGGCGCGCTCTTGGCCGCCTTCGTGATCGGAATCATCGACCTATTCGTTCCGACCACCGTACGCTGATCGG
>JAAYLA010000125.1 GCA_012522135.1 Bacillota bacterium
AATACCATGGGAACGGATGAGGCACGGGACGGCGCATTATACGACTTCGCCCAAGCTCGCCAAATCGGTGCCGACGCCTTTCCCCGCCTTTACCTTCAGACACGGGAAGACTATCTGTACCTGGTCGCAAGGGGCTACTCCGACTTCGACCGGGTGCGGAACATCGTGGACTCGATCGACGTATGAACCGAGTGCGGTGCCAGCCGTGATATTCGCCGGTCGCGCCCCGACACGAGGGCCCAGATCGCGAAGGTGATGCCTTCACTGCCGGACGCGTCGACGGGCAGGCCGTAGTGACTCCCTCCACCCGCGCACCCTCCTTCCCGGATTAGCTGAGGTTTACCGGGAACGCTTCGCAAAATTTGCGCTCCTTTGTGGACGCCGCAGCGGAGCATGGCTTGAACGTTCACGGCACCGTCGCCTACTATCAAGTGGTGAATGCCCTAGGCTACTTCTACAAGAACGGCGGCCTCGACCGCGGTATCTACGATACGGTGTACCGCTTTGTGAAAGGCATTTACGAACCGGGCGGCCGGTAAGACTTGTGCGCCCGGTTGCCGGCAGTGGGGAGACGCGGCCTGCAGCCAAGCCGCGCCTACCCCGACGCCGGAATTGCGTCACGCCTGCTTCGTGCGCCTGATCGCAACGGCACCCGTGGGAACGCCCCTCCGCCGAACTTCTCTCACTTGGACGCAGCCGGCTGGACAACCTGGAAGAACCCGAGCTCAGCAAGGCGCGCCTTAAGTTCCTCGTACTCCGCGCAGCCGAGCGGCCGCAGCGGAAGGCGGACAGGTCCGCAGTCGACGCCGATCATGCGCATGATGGCCTTCTGCGCCGCCAATCCTCCGTACTGCTTGAACGCCGCGATCACCTCGTTTGCCCTTGCCTGTGCGCTGCGGGCTGCCTGCAGGTCGCCCGCACGGTAGGCCCGGATCACTTCGTGGTAGTACGGCGCGGCAAAATTGTAGGTGCTGCCCACGGCGCCTTCTGCCCCCACAGTCAGGGCGGCCAGCAGCATTTCGTCCCGTCCGAACAGAAGGTTGAACCGACCGCCGTCGAAGCCAACGCAGCGGCTGTAGTCCATCAGATCTTCGTGCGTGTACTTGATGCCGGCCAGATTCGGAATGCGACCGGCCGCCTCCGCTAGAAAATCGTGCATGGGAACGTCGACACCGGTCATGGATGGAATGTGGTAGAAATAAAATGGGAGCTCGGGCGCGGCACAGGCTACCTCGGCGCAAAACTCGACGAGGTCTCCTACCCCCGCGGGTTTGAAGAAGAACGGTGCCATGGTTGCCACGGCGTCCGCTCCGATGCGCTGGGCGTGCTCTGCCAGCCGCTGCGCTTCGAGCAGTGACGTATGCCCGACGTGCACGATGACCTTCAGTTCGGAACCCGCTGCCCGGCGCCACTCCACGGCGAGCTGCATGCGCTCTTCGGTCGTGAGCGAAGGGCCCTCCCCGGTCGTGCCGCAGATAAACACGCCGCTCACGCCGCTCTGGACCAGATCTTCAGCTTGCCGAGGGACCATGTCGAGATTGACGGATCCATCCCCGTGCATTGCAGTAAAAGGTGCAGCGATGAGGCCGGTCAAATGGACGGTGCGATTGGTGCTCAATGGAAAGCCTCCTTGGCTACGAGTGTATCGAGTTCGTCTATCGTGAACCGCACGCTCACGACCGAGGGTGGGTCCCCCCAGCGCAGCGGCACATAGGTGGTGGACACGAACGTGCCGTCGGGAAGAAGCTCAAGGCCGGCGTAACCCGTATCCCACTCGTTGCGCTTGTTCTCGAGAAGGCGGACACGGAACTGTCCCGGCCGCAGGTTCACAAGATCGTCCCATGTTCCGACCCACGCCACGAAGTCGCCTTTCGTCGGGCTGCCTTCCGCCATGTCCCGGAACGTGATCACCAGGCGACCGTCCGGTGCGTAGCGGGGCATATGCCGATCGCCCGTCAGCGTCACCGGCAGCTCCACCGGCTCGGACCACGTCTTTCCCCCGTCTTTGCTCACAATCAGCATGGAGTTATAGCGCCGGCTGTTTTCCCGGATGAGCACGGCAAGTTCTTCCCCGTCCGGCGAAGGCACGATGGCTGGTTCGGTAAGGCGGGCGTCCCGGTGCGTGGCGATCGTCCTTTGCGGTTCCCATGTTTGCCCGCCGTCCCGGGTTACGCTGAG
>JAAYLA010000126.1 GCA_012522135.1 Bacillota bacterium
CGGACCAGCGCCGCGCCCTCAGCGATCCGGCGCAAGGCTTCGCCCAGATCCCGGGCGCCGCACACGAAAGGAACGGTGAAGGCGTGCTTATCGATGTGAAAGCGGTCGTCGGCCGGGGTGAGGACCTCGCTCTCGTCGATGAAGTCCACCTTTAGCGCTTCCAGGATCTGGGCCTCGGCGAAGTGGCCGATGCGCACCTTGGCCATCACCGGGATGGTCACCGCTTGCTGGATCGCCATGATGACCTCGGGATCCGCCATGCGCGCGACGCCCCCGGCCGCACGGATATCCGCGGGCACCCGCTCCAACGCCATCACCGCCACGGCGCCCGCATCTTCCGCGATCTTGGCCTGCTCCGGCGTGGTCACGTCCATGATCACGCCTCCCTTGAGCATTTCGGCTAGTCCCCGCTTCACTTCCCACGTTCCCAGCTGCTTCTTTTCCATGTCCGTTACCTCCCGCTCTTAGGGGCTTTCCTGCGCGAGCAAAGCCTTCGCCCGCGCCAGCCCCTCCTCTACTGCCGAAGGTGCCGTGCCTCCCGTGCTCCGCCTTGCTGCCACGCACCGCCGCACATCCAGCACGGTGAACACGTCCCCGCCGACCGGCCCGCACAAGTTCTGGAGCACATCGAACGGGAGCTCTTCCAGGCGCTTTCCCTCCCGCAGCGCGTGCAGAACGGCCCGGCCCGCCGCGGCGTGGGCATCCCGGAACGGCACACCCCGGCGCACCAAATAATCGGCCAAGTCGGTGGCGTTTAGATACCCGTCCAAAGTGGCCGCCCGCATCTTGTCCTCGCGCACCCGCATCGTCGCCAGCATGGGCTCCATCGCCGCCAAGCACGCGAGCACCGTGTCGACCGCGTCGAAGAGGGCCTCCTTATCCTCCTGCATGTCTTTGTTGTAGGCCAAGGGCAGCCCCTTCATGACGGTGAGCAGGCCCATCAGATGTCCGTACACCCGCCCCGTCTTGCCCCGGGTCAGCTCGGCCACGTCGGGGTTTTTCTTCTGGGGCATGATGCTGCTGCCCGTGCTGTAGGCGTCGTCGAGTTCAATGAAGCCGAATTCCGCGCTGGCCCACAGTACCACTTCTTCGCACAAGCGGCTCAGGTGCATCATGATGAGGGCCAGATCCGCCACCAGCTCGATGACGAAGTCCCGGTCGCTGACCGCGTCGATGCTGTTGGCCGCCACCTCGTCGAACCCCAGCTCCAAGGCGGTCGCATAGCGGTCGATCGGCTGCGTCACGCCCGCCAGAGCGCCCGCCCCCAACGGTGAGACGCTCGTGCGCCGGTGACAATCGGCGAGCCGCTGCCGGTCGCGCTGGAACATCTCGAAGTAGGCCAGGAGGTGGTGCGCAAACAGAACGGGCTGGGCGCGCTGCAGGTGCGTATACCCGGGCATGATCACGTCCCGGTGCGCCTCGGCGAGCCGAACCAGCGTGCTTTGCATCGAGCGCAACCGGGCGTCCAGCTCGTCGATAGCGGCCATGCACCAAAGGCGCGTGTCGGTGGCCACCTGGTCGTTGCGGCTGCGGGCGGTGTGCAGCTTCTTTGCCACGTCGCCGATGCGCTCCGTCAGCAGCTGTTCGATGTTCATGTGGATGTCCTCGGCGGAGACGGAGAACTCCACCTTGCCCGCCTCGATGTCCGCCGCGATGCCTTCCAGCCCCGTGCAAATGGCGTCCGCTTCGCCGGGCGTGATGATGCCGCACTTCGCCAGCATGCGGGCGTGGGCTTGACTGGCGCGTATATCCTGCTCGTACAGGCGCCAGTCGAAGCCGATCGACGCATGAAAATGCTCAACCGCGGCGTCGGTACCTTTCGTGAAGCGGCCGCCCCAAAGTTTCATCCGGCCTTGGCCCGTCATGCCCTTCCTCCCGCACCTTGCCCCTCGTGAGCCAACTGACGTTCTAGCCTGGCCTGCACCGTGACCGGGAGCCCGAACAGGCTGATGAACCCGGCCGCATCGCTTTGCTTGTAGACGCTGTCGGCTCCGAAGGTGGCGAGTTCCTGGTCGTAGAGCGAGTACGGGGAGCGGCGACCGGCTACCGTCACCTGGCCCTTGTACACCTTAAGGCGCACCGTGCCCGTCACCCGCTGCTGCGTGCTGTCGACGAAGGCATCGAGCGCGGCCCGCAGCGGCGTGAACCATTGACCGTAGTACACGAGCTCGGCGTACCGCACCGCCACGCCTTCCTTGAAATGCATGGTCTCGCGGTCCAAGGTCAGATGCTCCAGCTCCCGGTGGGCCGCATGGAGCAGGGTTCCGCCGGGCGTCTCGTACACTCCCCGCGACTTCATGCCCACGAGCCGGTTTTCAACGATGTTGACCCGCCCGATGCCGTGCCGTGCGCCGATGGCGTTGAGCCGTTCGAGGAGGGCCACGGGACCAAGCCGCTTCCCGTTCACCGAAACCGGATAGCCCGCCTCGAACCCGATCTCGACGTACTCGGCCTCGTGCGGGGCGTCTTCCGGGGCGACGGTCCAGCGGAACATACCGGCCGGCGGCGCGAACCAAGGATCTTCCAAGATGCCGCCTTCGTAGCTGATGTGCCACAAATTTTGGTCCATGCTATAGGGTTTCTCTTTGGTGACGGGGACGGGAATGTTGTGGGCCGCGGCGTACTCGATGGCGTCCTCCCGGGAGCGGAGGCTCCACTCGCGCCACGGTGCGATAACGGGCATGGAAGGATCGAGGGCCTTGTACGTCAGCTCGAAGCGCACCTGGTCGTTGCCTTTGCCCGTGCATCCGTGGGCCACGGCATCCGCCCCGACGCGGTGAGCAATCTCAATCTGGCGCTTCGCGATGACGGGGCGCGCCAGCGAAGTGCCGAGCAAATACTTCCCTTCGTAGACGGCGCCGGCACGCAGGGCGGGAAAAATGTACTCGGCGACGAACTCCCGGCGCAAGTCCTCGATGAAGACACGGGAGGCGCCGCTTTGCAGGGCCTTCTCCTCGATTCCGGCCAGCTCGTCGCCCTGACCGACGTCGGCTGCCATGGCAATTACTTCGCATCCGTAGTTTTCTCTGAGCCACGGTATAATCACTGAAGTGTCCAATCCGCCCGAGTAAGCCAGGACGACCTTGCGAAACTTCTTTGTCAACGTGGTTACCCCGCTTTAGTCGGTAGAATCGCACGTGCGGCCGATGGAGTAATTATAAAGCGCGTGCGCATAAAGATGCAACAGAAAATTGGTGCGGGGTTCCTGTTTTTTTGTGTGACGGCCGGACTGCAAGGCGTCACCGGGGCCAGGCTGCTTGCAAGCTGACCCGCATGCAAGGGAACGGCCAACCGGCTGCGGGTTTATTCTGCGATCCGGGCATGAGGCGGGGCGAACGGGTCCCATGCTGGTCTCGGTCTCTCCGAAGCCGACTAGCCTCAGAACCGAGCCGCCGGGCCGTTCTAATTCTGCTTGTGGTACACCTCGAGCCGGTTGCCGGACGGGCAGGACACCGCGTAGTACGCCTGCGGCAGGTCCCCCTCACCGAACCGGTTTGCGCTCATATAGGTTCGCTCCAGTGTACCGCTCGTATCGCTCGTAGGCTCCTACTCTATGCGAAAGCGGGCTACCATCCCCCGCAGCTGCCGGGCCAGCTCGGCCAGACGACGGGCAGAGCCTGCAACCTGCTCGCCCGAGGCGCTGATCTCCTCGACGGAAGCACTGACCTCCTCGGCCGAAGCCGCGGTCTCCTCGGAGACGGCGGATATGCTCTCCATCGCTTCGACGACCTGGTCACAGCGGCCCGTCATCTCTCGGGTCGCGGCCGTGTGCTCTTCCGTAACGTGGGCAATGCCGCCGACTTCCCGTGTCACAGCGTCGAATCCCCGCAGGAGCTCCTCGGCGTCGCGGTTGATGCTTTGGATTTCGTCGTGCAATCCCTCAAAGGCGGTCAAGATCCGCTGCAGCGCGTCGCCGGCTCGGTGGGAAAGCTCAAGGCCTTTCTGGACTTCGTCCGTACTGACCTGCATCGCCGCCACCGCTTCTTCGGTCCCCGCTGCGATCGTCTTGACGAGCTCGGCAATCTCCTTGGCCGACTGGGCGGAACGTTCGGCCAACTTGCGCACTTCATCCGCCACCACGGCGAATCCTTTGCCGTGCTCGCCCGCCCGTGCCGCCTCGATCGCCGCATTCAACGCCAGCAAGTTTGTCTGGTCGGCGATGTCCGAGATGACGCCCACGATCTCGCCTACCCGGCTGGAATACAACCCGAGCTCGGAGATTTTCGCCGCGGTTTCCGCCTCCGTCCGGCTGATCTGCTGCATCCCGGCAATGCTTTGACTTACCACCTGGCCGCCTTCCCGTGCGATTTGCACCGACTCGGCCGCCGAGAGTGCGATGCGGCGGGCATTCTGGACCACGGCCTCTACGGTTTCTCGCAAGGTCCCCACGATGCCGGCAGCCCTTTGCACTTGCCGGGCCTGACGGTGCGCTCCGTCGGCGATTTGCCCGATGACTTCCTGCAACCGCTCTATGGTCTTGGCGGTCTCTTCCACTGAAGCGCTTTGATCCGCTGCGCCGACGGCAACTTGCTGCATGGCCGCGGCTACCTGCTGTGTGGCCGCATGCGCCTGCTGCACCGTAGCTTTCATGTCCTCGCTGCTGGCGGCGAGCTCCGCGCTGACGTCGCCCAGGTGCACTACGATCGACCGCAGGCTGCGCACCATCGTGTTAAAGGCCTCGTTCATGCGCCCGAGCTCGTCGTGGGAATAGACTTCCACCTCGCTGCGGGTCAAGTCGCCACGGGCAATGCGCTCGGCTGCAGCGGCCAGTGCCAGGACCGGCTTCGTTACGAGGGGAGGAATGAAGACGGCAAACCCGATGGTGAGAAGACAACAAACCGCGGTGACCGCTCGCAGAACCAGCCGGTTCGCGTGTCCCGTGTGCATGAGATCCCGTTTGGCTGCCTCCTGGTGTGCGTACAGCGCCTCGACCGCCCGCAGATTGCCGGCTGAGAAGGTGCGGGCGATGCGCTCGGCCTCCTGGTACGTAGCGACGGCGGCGGCTTGGTCACCGAGTCGGTGGAGCTCCAGGGCACGGTCGACAAGGCCCGTCAACTGGGTCCAAGGGCCGCGGATTTCGCCGTCCGTTGCCTCTGCAAAGCGAGAGGCGAGCATTTCGATGGTCGCCTCCGCCTCTGCCTTTGTCTCGGTCATGGTGATATAAAGATCGGCCGAACCGCTGAGCAAGAACCCGCCGAGCGCGCCTACGTAGGATTCAACGTGATCATTGAGAAGCATCGTGTGGTACAGGCGGAACGTCGTACCGTCGAAGACGTTTTCGATCTTTCCGTTGATGCGTTCCGCTTGCCAGAGTGAAAGACCCGCAGCGCAAGCGAAGACGGCCGCGCAGATAAGAAACGTGCCGGCCAACTTCAAGCGGACGCTCATCCTTGCAAGCAGCGGCAGCTTTGCAATCACCGGCAAGCCCTCCTTTCACGGATCATTGATAGTTGAACTCGGGACCCCGGCCGGGCAGGTTGGAGGCGCGCCGTGGCTCCCGAATCCGTTTTCAGAATCGTGTCATACCGTTTTTCAAGAACCGGCCGACTCGCGGCTCCGGCGATCCCGCCTCTCCATGTTCTGCTTCACATGCCTACTGTGAATTTTGAGCCGCCGTGAGGAAGACTACTAATACTATCGGTGCCGGCCGAAACGAGGAAGAGAGCCCGTGCAGAAGTCGCAATGCAAGGTCGGCGATAGCGGAAATGTTTTGTGTGGTGATATCGAGACATAGTCGATACGCATGAGGATTCGCATATTAGGGTCGTGCCCGTCGTAACCCAAGGTGGAAAAAGCCGCGGCCCGCGCCGGATGGCCCGGCGGGCACGGGCGTCACGGCGCGTTAGCACCCGGGAACCGGCGTGCTCCGGCCGTCCCGCCGGCCTTTGAAAATCTCCCAGCACAAGGACTTCTCACCCCGGAGACAGAACTGTGTCGGCATGGTCGCATGGTCTAGCTTCTGGGAGGGAGCAATCGTTGAGCCGGAGGTCTCACGTAGCTTTCTTTTTTGTCTGCCTTCTCGCCGTGATCGTCGGTGCGGGGCCGGTGAAACTTCTTCTCCCGGTGGCCTCGGCACAGGACGTGGCCGAGGCGGATTCGACCGCCGCAGCAAGCGAGAAAACCCGGCCCACCGTTGCCGTCGTGCTGGGTGGGGGCGCGGCGAGGGGTATCAGCCACATCGGGCTCCTTAAGGCATTGGAAGAAGAAGGCATTCCGGTGGACGTGGTCGTCGGCTCGAGCATGGGCAGCATCGTATCGGGCCTGTACGCGGCCGGATTCTCGACGGACAACCTGGCCACGCTGGCAAGAGAAGTCGAGTTCACGTCCCTGTTCACCTTGTACGTTCCGCCCCGGGGTGCCGTGCTCAATCCCGCCCAGTTCGAGAAGTTCCTCCACCACCTGACGGGCGGCGCGCAAGTCGAAGACCTGCAACGCCCCTTCTACACCGTGGTGACGGACATCGTGTCGGGCGACGAACTCGTGGTGGAGTCGGGCAGTTTGGCCAAGGCGCTCGTCGCCAGCATGTCCATACCCGGCATATTCCCGCCCGTTCCCATCGACGGCCGCTACTACGTCGACGGCGGGATGAAAAACGCCGTCCCCGCCAACGTTGCCCGCGACCGCGGCGCCGACGTGATCATCGCGGTCGACGTCAAGAAGGAACTCGAACACATCGATCACAACAACCTCCTGACCAATTTGCAGCTGACCCTGTACTTCCTCATTGAAGGCTACGTCGATCTGCACATTCAGCACGCCGACGTCGTCATCGTCCCCGACGTGCAGTACGATTCGTACATGGACTTCAGCAGCGCCGAATACTTTATCCATCAGGGCTACGCCGCGGCGAAAAAGGCTATGCCGGAAATACGCAGGGCGATCCTCTCCCGCGATCCCGACTTTCCCTTCGGCGCCACCGTCCCGCAGCAAGGCTTGCCGGACGATGTGTTCCGTGAGCGTCTCGAGGCGGCCCTGAAGGCGGCACAAAGGTCGCGGTCCGGCGTGCGCCTTGCGCTGCGTCCGAGCCTGGAACCCGGGTTCCGCTTGGAATCGTCGCTCGAGTACTACTGGGCAACCGACCTCGCCCAGTTCCACGTGGCCTGGGATCACACCCACGACCGGTCCAACGCCCTCTCGTACACGGGCGTGCGGGCCGGGGTCGGCAGCTGCGATGCGTCCTGCGCCGCCCTTTACCTGCGCCGATACCGGGAGCTGCAGCAGAGCGCACCGGGCATCGTCGCCAAACTGCCGCTCACGCCGGCTACGCACGTGGCATTGCAAGCGGAGCGGCCGGCCTCGCTCCCGCATCCGTGGCGCATCTCCCTGACCACCCGCCTCGGCACGGCTCCGCAGGAAGTCGAGCGCACATACAGCGTCGAAGTCGGAGTCGCCAATCCAAGTCTAGATCCGGCGGGAGGGTCGGGCACGTACCTCCGGCTCGCACCCGTGTGGCGCATTCCGCTGTCGCGCTCGGGCGCTGCCGTATGGGAGGTCGCCCAGGTGTATCCGTCCCTGCTTCTCGGCGGCTCGGCGACGGCATATGCCGAGGAAGGGAATACGTGGCACCTGAAGCCGGGGATCGGGTTAGCGCTCGAAACACGTCTTTTCGGCCTGCACCCCGTCCGCTCCCGCATCTGGGTCGAATATGACGTCACGCAAAAGGCCTGGCAGTGGAGGGTCGTGTTTGCGGAATGAAGCACATCTGCCTTATCGTCGTCGCGGCGCTGGTCACCGCAGCGGGCTCGTTCCTCCCCGTATGTGCCGCCGGCGCGACCGACCAGCCCGTTACGATATGGCACATCCCCCATCCAGACGACGAAATCCTGGGCATGGGAGGCGCCATCTACGAATCGACGCTCGCCGGCCGCCGCAATATCGTGGTCATGTACACGGTGGGCGAATCCTCCCTCGTGCGAATCAACCTTTTCATCTTGGCTCTGTGGCGTTCCGTGAGCGAACCGTCGGGTTCAAATGGCGTCGGCTCTATTCCCCTCCGGTCCGACGACTTCGCCCGGGCGCGCCTTGCCGAGACCCTTTCCGCCTTATCGCTCCTGGGAGTGGATGAAGACAGCGTCATCGTAGTGTCCCTGCCCGACGGCGCGATCGTGCCCCAGGCGGCGCTTGCGGTCATGCGTGAGCTGGCGGAACGTTATCCCGGCGCGGCTCACCGCACGACGTCCGTTTTCGATCCCCACGTGGACCACCGCAATCTCGCCCGGGCCCTTTACAGCCTGGCACGGGAATACCGGGACAAAGGCATCGAGCTGGACGTAGGATTTTACAGGGTTTACATATACAATTCCCCTTCGTCCTGGCGAGCGCAAAGTCCTGGGGTCCTGGCGGTGCCCGTGGTCGATCCCGACAGAAAACGGCAAGCCCTCGATGAGTTTTCGGTGTGGGATCCTGACGCGGGCCGCTTCGCCATCGGGGTGCAATCGGTAAGGCGGCTGTTTCTCGAGGCCGCCGCCGATCCACACGAGTACATGGACGTCTTTTCGTTGGATGCCGCTCCGTGGGTGCTCAGGCGGGGCGACATCAAACTGACCTTCTATAACGATGGCCTGGGCCTAGGCTACCGCGTCGACCCCATGTGGACCGCTCGCATCGACAACCCGTACACGCAGCTCGCCCCGTCGGTGTCGCTGATCGGCAAAGGCCCCCCGGTGGCCTACGGTCTGCGCACGTACTTGGGCGGAGGAGTGTCGGTGCTTCCGGGCGGCCTGCAAGCATTTTGGCTGACGGGCGTGGACCTTCTGAACCGCATCGTGCTCGAGTACACGACGCATCCCGGGCTCGGCTCCGTCCGGATCGGTTTGTACACGGTCTTTTGACGGGCGCGCCGCGCTACGGAGCAGAAGGACGGCGGGTCGGATGTCTCGGCCCGTACCGGCTCATTGCGGCAAAGGGCCTCGATCCCGGCCAAGATGATGTCGACGCCCCGCTCGAGGTCACCCGGGGCCGCACCGACCCTGTCCGAAGACACCTCCAACGCACGCCGCAGCGCGGGCAAGTTCAGATGCGGGTGGCGCGCCAGCAATCCGGCAAGACCCAACGTCCCGGGCGCGCCGCCTTGCAGTGCCAGTCCCTCCGACAGAGCGAACCCGTGGACGTAGTCGATGATGACGTCCGCCGCTTGCGCGATCCGGTCTCCCGGCAGGCCGGATCGTTCCAGGGCGGCATACAGTTGCTCCGATGCCTGCAACACCGGTTCGCCTCCGGCCTCGACGTGCTGAATCAATAGGAGCGCAAGGTGCGGTTGGGCGCGCACAAGTTCCCCGTAGCTCCGGGCAAAAGCGCGCACCTGCTCCCGCCAGTCGTCGCACCGCTCGACCCGCAGCTTGGAAAAGACAAGTCCTGCAACTCCCTCCAGTATCGCCTCCTTGTCCGGCAGATGGTGGTAAAGAGCCATCGGATCGACGCCAAGCTCCGCCGCCAGCCGCCGCATGCTGAACCCTTCGAGTCCGTGACCGTCGAGAAGCTCCAGTGCAGCTTGCAGTATGCGCTCCCGGGTCAGCGGCTCGGTTCCCCTGCGCGGTCTTCCCTGCCTGCGTGCCATAGCACCCTTCCTTCCCGGATTCGCGATGGACAAATTCTACACCATAGAATAACATACGAAGAACTCTACGCCGTAGATTCCTTTGAGGCTGGGAAGGAGCACAGGCCATGCAAAGCTTGAAGGGGAAGATTGCGGTCGTCGTCGGCGCAACCCGCGGCGCGGGACGGGGCATCGCCTGCATGCTGGGCGAGGCCGGAGCGACCGTATATTGCACGGGGCGCAGCACGCGGGCCCGGGTGAATCCGGCGGCGGCGCGCCACACCGCAGCCCGGGAACGTTTGGAAGCGTCGTCGCCGTTCGCCCTTTCGGGACGCCCCGAGACCATCGAGGAAACGGCCGAGATGGTCACGGCCTACGGCGGCGTCGGCATTCCGGTGCGGGTGGACCATACGGTTGAGGAAGAGGTCGAGGCCCTCTTTGCCCGCGTTCGCGCCGAGCAGGGCCGGCTGGACATTTTGGTCAACGACATCCGGGGCGGCGATGCACTCACGGAGTGGGGCAAGCCTTTCTGGGAGCTTTCTTTGGAGCAGGGACGGCTCATGTTCGAGCGCGCAGTCTTCGCCCACATCATGGCCAGCCGCCACGGTGCGCCGCTTATGGTCGAGGCCGGAGCGGGGCTCATCGTAGAAGTCACGGACGGCGACACCGACGCGTACCGAGGCAATCTGTTCTACGACCTGGCCAAGATGAGCGCTATCCGCCTGGCCCGGGCGATGGCCGAGGAGCTGCGTCCCTATAACGTGACCGCCCTGGCCGTGACTCCGGGGTACTTGCGCTCCGAGGCCATGCTCGACTACTTCGGCGTGACCGAGGCCAACTGGCAGGACGCTGTGAAGAAAGATCCCCACTTCATCGCTTCGGAGACCCCCTTCTACGTGGGCCGGGCGGTGGCGGCGCTGGCGGCGGATCCGCACGTGGCGGCGAAATCCGGAGGCGTTTACAGCTCGTGGGGACTGGCCCGGGAGTACGGCTTCACCGACATCGACGGACGCCGGCCGGACTGGGGCAAGTATTTCGAGGAACAAGGGCGCTGAGGCCGGAAGCGCGACCTTCGGGCAGCCTAACGCCGGGACAGCC
>JAAYLA010000127.1 GCA_012522135.1 Bacillota bacterium
CCCGTTCTTTTCATTCGCCGATTTTCCTCTTCGTTTCTACGGCGCTGCCTTCACGCCGATCCGTTCATCCCCCGTCCGGTTAAGGAGTAAGACGCTGGACAAAGCCCGTATCCAAGTTGATCCGGATGTAGGAGGTGAAACCGTTTGGATCCCGGGCCTTCGCATATTCGCCCAAGAACGGTGAGAAGACTCGTCCCTCCACCGTATTGTCGGGCAGGAAGGTGAGTATGCCGAGCCAGCCGTTGCCGCCGTTCGGTTGATTCTGCCAGTCAAACAGCAGCTCGTACACGATCTGGCCCGTCGCCGCCCGGGGCGTCCTGTACGGAATGGTGGGCTCGTCAGGCGACGTGTGGCCGCTGAGCACCATGAAGCTGTTGGCACGGTTACGCAACACGCGGTTCCAAATGTCGCCCGCCGCGTTCACCGTCGTACTGCGGTTTTGGGCAATCGGATACCCCAACGGGCTCGTGCTGTGGTTTCCGTTGCGCGACAGGTACGAGTGGGTGATCAGGATCAAGCGCCGGTCCGGATACTGGTCTGCAACCTGGTTCGCCCACTCGAGGGCCTCGTTAGGCGGACCGAACTCCAACGAGATGACAACGTATTCGTCGCCCGCTACCGAGAAGAGCGAGTAGTGGTTTTCCAGACTGCCCTCGGTCATCGTTCCGGCCAAATTCGAATACCTTCGGGCTGCGTCCACCGAGAAGTACTGATTGATTCTCGTCAGCCCCCGCTCGGCCACTTGCCCGCCGCCTTGGGTCATGTCGTGGTTGCCGATTGCGAGTACGTACGGCACGACATCGTGTAGCAGGCTCATCGCCGTGAACGCGTTCTCCCACTCATTCGGCGCGTTGTTGTTCGTTATGTCGCCCATATGAAGGACGGCGGCGATGTTCATGTCGTACGCATTGGCGGTAACCCAGTCCGTCATGCGCAGATAGATGTGGGGATGGTTCTGGGCGAAGTACTGGGTGTCCGGAAATACGATGAACGTGTAAGGATCCCCCGGCCCTATTTCCGCAGGGCGATGGGTCGAGAACACACGGTTATTGTGTCCGATGCTATGGGCTACAGCCGGCGAAAGCTGCGCCCCGATCCGCAGGCGCCAGTTACCCGCCTCGGCTGGCAGAGGGATGTCCACCTCGAGCTGCTCGGCGGCGTCGAGGAGATCCAGACGGTCCGCAAAGACGACCACATCTTCCGCATAAAGCTCCTCGACGAAGTTCCTGCTAGTCTCATCCCATACGAGCTCGTACAAGGAAGCGGTCAGGGTAAGCTCCACATCGTCGGGATACGCTTCTTCCGCCCGGGCATGGACCGTCGCCTTGACCACACCATCCGCCCGCTCGACGGTCACAGGATCAATCCAAAAGTCAATGCGGCCCAAATTGATCTGCCGCGAGTCGCTCTGGAGGACCTGTCCCCGGTCGACGTACTCCATATGGATGGTGCTCGCACCCAGGGGCAGGTCAGCCAGGGGGATGGGTATCCAAGTAGTCACTTCCTGCGGCTGGACGCTGGCCAGAAGCGTTTTCTCCCCGGCCGCTTCGAGGTAGAAGCGATACTCGCCGACGGGCAAGGGCGCCGGCGTGGTCAAACGGATGCTCGCGCTCTCGCCGCGGGAATTGTACTGGGTCAACGGAAGGAATTGCCCGCCCTCGGTGACGGTTCCCGCTGCCCAGGTCGAGCCAACCGGGATGTAATACGGAACAGAACTACCTGAAGCGGCGTAAAGCTCTCCCTCGTACGGCGCCACTTCGAACGCATCGGAATACACTACACGGCCTTCGGTGCGGTCGAGGATCCGAATGGCGAGACCGTTGAGCACCGACGAGTAACTGAGCGTCACTTCGTACGTATGACCGGCAAGCGGCGCCACCCTGCCCAAGCCGCGGGATGTGTCTCCTCCAGGCAGCAGCCCGGCCTCACTCACCAGCATCAGGTTCCAAGTGGGAAACCATGTGCTCGTTTCCAGTTCCCACCGTAGGGCGAAGGCTTCGGCGGCCCCGTCCTCCGGACCTACAGTCAGACCGGCGAGCCAAATTTCGTTGCCGAAAAGGTCGATCACGTCGACTACGTTGGTAACGGTGATCTCAACTGCATCCGCCGCGCCTAAGGCTTGTGGCTGAGCCAGGCCCAGGACAGCAACCAATACTAGCAACGCTGCAATCCGTGCATATCGATGTGCGATCCGAGACATGCGCCTCACACCTTCCAGATGACATGGACCCTTCCCGCGGGTCGTGCCGTGTGCCGTTCGATCCGGGCACACCGTCCTCCTCCCGTGCCCGTGGTCCGGTTCACGCAAATTCTTGAATCGTTTCCATCAAGCGTTATACCTCGTTTGAGCTCCGAATACCTGCCGCCAAGACGCGGAAAATTCTATCCGCAGGGTGATCGTCCCTTTGTCTTCCGGCCCTTTCTAGTTGTCGCGGTCATAGGACTCCTTTAGCGAAACCCATACTTCGGCCAACCGCTGCGGCGTAATCGGTTCTGCTTCCTCCGTCTTCCGGTTCACGACTTCGTACATAAAAGGTCCATCGTAACCTGCCCGCGCCAGAGCACGCAGCACGGCGTTCCAATCGATTACGCCTCGCCCCGGCAGCCAGTGCTTCTCATCGAGGCCGTCGTAGTCCGAGATGTGAAGGGAGACAATGTGTGGGCCCACGGCCTCGATGAAGGCCTGGGGCGTCTCGTGGAGCAAGTGGTTTACATCGCAACAGACCCCGAGGCTCGGATGGGCGTCAAGCAGGTCGAGAATCTCCTCGCTGGTGTTTCCCAAACACGTTCTGGGCAAGCACTCGACGGCAATTTGAACGCCGAGACGGTCCGCCTCGTCCGCCAGCCGCCTTAGGGAATCCATCGCATGACGCATCCGCTCCGGCCGCTCGTCAGCGGAAATCGGCTCGTAGCTTGGGTGTAGGATCGCCTTTGCGACTCCCCACTTGACCGCGCGTTCCATTATCTGCGTATTTTGCTCGATCCATAGCCTCCGCACCTCAGCATCGGTGCTCGATATGTCCCGGTCCCGGCCAAAGGGCAGATGCACAGACCAAACGCTCATTCCCAGCTCTCGGGCACGATCCGCCAGGAAATCATAATCATCGTCTCCCTGTGCACTGCCTGCCTTCGCCATGAATTCCAGACATTCAATTCCAGCTGCCTTGGCCTCGACCAGGCGCTCTTCCGTCAATCCTCCGGGGAACAACGCCGTCGACGTACCAAGGGGCCACTGCCGAGGATGGGTTTGTATTGTTCCGCCCGTCAAGCCGGTTCGCTCCTTTTCGCCAATACTTCTTATACTTCTTATCCATACTTCGCATCGACGGTCGCGACAGACGCCGACAATCTTCTGCGCAGTCGCAGCGGAGGCCTGCTTGTAAAGCAGTTTCTTTGAAAAAAGGACCCGGTAGCGAACACAGAACAGGCGAGAACCGGAATATGGCAATGTTGCGGCTCCGAGATTAGCACATCGGCACGGCTGCTCGGTCGTCAAGTTCCTAGAATCTTGAAGCAGCTCAGCCGGGCGCCCGTTCGATGCAGAAAGCCCCGGACCGCCAGGAATGCCAAACCCCGTTCATCCCGTTGTGGCGCATACTGACATGCTAATGCAGGCGTCGGAAGGCGTGCCGGCAGCCTAGCTCGCTTTGGCGTGCACGGGTGTTGCGGTCTTGACACGGCGCCTCCGGCGCAAAGCGCGTCCTATCGCCTCCCTGTATTCGCGCGATTTGCGCTCTAGAAACGCGATGATCGGCTCGGTCGCTGAAACCGGCCGCAAAGGTAAGAATCGTCCTAGAACCTCCTTTATCCGTTTGAACGTCAAGTCTTCGGGCCGCAGCGTGACCAGCGCAATGTCGAGCCGCTTGCTGA
>JAAYLA010000128.1 GCA_012522135.1 Bacillota bacterium
CAACGACCAGCACGGACCTTGCCGCGCACCTTGTGGCCTCGATGGTGACCCCCTCCTCCGAGGACGCCCGTCGAACTGCTGTCAACCTATGGTATGGTTCGTTCAGCCCGTCCGTATCCCTGCCCAGCTACGGCCTGCGGTAAGCAAAAAAATTAAAGGGCTCACCCCCGGCGAGCCCCCTGACGCCAACCCTTAACGGAACTTCCGCTTGCGGGCCGCATCGGCTTTCTTCTTCCTGCGTACACTGGGCTTTTCGTACGCCTCGCGCTTGCGCACTTCAGACAGGATCCCCTGCCGTCTGCAGGTGTTCTTGAACCGCCGAAGGGCGCGATCGAGGGATTCGTTCTTGCCTACACGAACCTCTGCCACGAGTATTCCCCTCCCTTCGGACGGACAGCCTAATATTAGCGACGGATAAACCGGGCACGGTCGCCTGACGTGAGAGATCGCCTATCAGCCGGGTGGCCAGGTAAGCTGCCTGCCTCCCAGGACGTGGAGGTGAATATGGAAGACGGTCTGCTGTCCGTGCTGCCCGCAGTTCAGTACGGTCCGGAATCCGTCGTCCGCAAAGCCGTGCTCTTTGGCCAGCAGGGACGCGACATACTGCAGCCTGCCCAACACCTCAATGTCGTCCTCGGTGACCTCTACCAGGGAGGGTATGTGCCGACGCGGGATCACCAGCAAATGAGTGGGCGCCTGTGGGTTGATGTCGCGAAACGCTACGACGTGTTCATCTTCGTAAACGATTTCGCTCGGTATCTGTTTGGCTACGATTCTGCAAAAGACACACTCTTCAGCTGGCACCAGGCAATCCTCCCGAAGGCTTTCTGTCGCGTGCCTTCATCATTCGTCGCCGCCGGCAAGGTTCCTCCCATACCTGCAGGAAAAAAGCGCACCTAGTCCCTACGGCGCCTCCGACGGGGCAAGGTGCCCGCTCACCCCGTCAGCCGTCGCGCGCTCCACTGCAACGCGCACGAACCGGCCGCACAGCTCGGGTTTCCCGGCAAACACGACGCGCACGTAGGTGTCCGTGAGCCCTTCGAGCTTGCCGTGTTCGGGCTGTCCCTCCTCGGCGAGCACCGTCACTTCCCGTCCGACGAGCCGCGCATTGTAGTTGTAACTGAGCTTTCGGCCCAAGGAGATCAGGCGTTCGGTCCGCTCCTGCTTCACTTCATCCGGCACGTGTCCCGGCAGCTTCTCGGCCAAGGTCCCTTTGCGCACGGAGTACGGAAACACGTGAATGCGGCTAAATCCGATCTCTGCGCAGAACCGCACGGTGTTCTCGAAATGGGACTCCGTCTCGCCGGGAAAGCCGACAATAATATCCGTCGTGATGGCAACCTCCGGCATCACCCGCCGCACCCGCTGTACGACTTCATGGAACTCGGCGACCGAATTACGCCGGCGCATCAAAAGGAGGACGTCATCGTCGCCGGCTTGCGCGGGAATATGCAAGTGCCGGCAAATCTTGGGCAAGTCCGCGACCGTCTCGATCAGCTCGTCGGTCACCTCGTGCGGATCGACGGAGCTGAGGCGAATGCGCTCGATTCCCGGCGTGTCGTGGATCATGCGCAAGATACGGGCCAAGTTCATCTCGCCTTCAAGGTCCACGCCGTAAGTACCCAGGTGAACGCCGGTCAAAACGATCTCCTTATACCCCGCCTCAGCGAGGAGTCGCACTTGCTCCACTACGTTCTCCGGACGACGGCTGCGGTTGCGGCCTCGGGCCCACGGGATCTGGCAAAAGGAGCAGAACTCGTTGCACCCGTCCTGGATCTTGAGCACGGCCCGGGTGCGGCCCTCGAACGAGAACACCGGCAGTTCCTCGAACTCCCGTACCTTGAAAATCTTGTCCACGACGGCGCGCACGGGCCGCTTCGTCCGGCGGACCTCTTCCACCAGGTCGACGATCTCGCCGCGCCGGTGCGTGCCTACGACGACGTCCACGCCGGGAATGGCTGCCACCTCGTCGGGAGCGTATTGCGCATAACAACCCATCGCGACGACAACGGCCGACGGATTGCGTTTGATCGCGCGCCGAATCACTTGACGCGACTTCCGCGCGCCCATGTTCGTCACGCTGCAGGTGTTGATGACGTACACCTCGGCATCCTCGTCGAAGGAAACGACCTGATAGCCCGAGCGGACGAATAGAGATGCAACTGCCTCCGTGTCGTACGAGTTGACTTTGCATCCCAACGTGTAAAAGGCGACGCGTCCCGGACCGGCCGTGGTCGCGGGCGCTCCGTCGGTGGCTACTTCCCTTGCCGTCACAACCGATCACCTCGAGGAAGCGGTTACACCCAGTTTAACGGCGCATCCCGCTGGAGGTCAAGCGCAAAGGGGGACCGCGGCGGGCACACGGACGAGTCGAGGATAAGAAGGCCGCTCCGGGCGGTCGACGAGGCGGGCCATCTCCTGTATAATGAACACAAGATAAGGGTGCCTATGCATCGCCCTGGGAGTGTGAGAGGCGTAATGAACCTGTCGCAGGCTCCGGGCCGGGTTGCTGAGCTCCAGTCCGAAATCAGACGCCTGGCCAAAGAGCGCAATGCCGTCATCTTGGCCCACAACTACCAGCTGCCGGAAGTGCAGGACGTCGCCGACTTCGTCGGGGACTCCCTGCAGCTCGCGCGCCAGGCCGCCCAAACGGAGGCGGAGCTCATCGTCTTTTGCGGGGTCCACTTCATGGCCGAGACGGCAGCGGTTTTATCCCCCGAGCGACGGGTGCTGATTCCCGACCTCGCAGCCGGCTGTTCCTTGGCCGATTCCATCACGGCGGAGCAGCTGCGCGCGTGGAAGGCCGAGCATCCGGGCGCCGTGGTGGTCTCGTATGTAAATACGACCGCGGAAGTGAAGGCGGAAACGGACATCTGCTGCACCTCGTCGAACGCGGTCGATGTGGTCCGGTCCATTCCCGAGGACAAAGAGATCCTGTTCTGCCCGGACATGTTTTTGGGCAGCTATGTGAAAAGAGTCACAGGCCGTGAGAACATGCACATCTGGCTCGGAGAGTGCCACGTCCATGCCGGAATTCGACCGGAGCAGATCGCAGCGTCCCGCAGCGAACATCCCGATGCGGAGTTCCTCATCCATCCGGAATGCGGGTGCGTAACGAACACGCTCGACTTTCTGGCCCACGGCCTCATCGATCCGGAAAACACCCATGTGTTGTCTACCGGTCAGATGCTGCAACATGCGCAGCGTTCCACCGCGACGCAGTTTATCGTGGCAACGGAGGTCGGGATTTTGCACCGCCTCGGCAAGATGAACCCCGACAAGGAGTTCATACCGATTGAACGCGGTACGGTTTGCCACTACATGAAAATGATCACTTTGGAGAAGCTGCATCGTTCGCTTGTGGACGATGTCTACGAGGTGAAAGTCAACAAGGAGATCGCGGACAAAGCACGTCTTTCGATCGAGCGTATGCTGGCCATCGGCACGTAAAGGCGTCTGCGCACGGATGCGCAGATCCGGGGGCAACGGCGTGCATGCCTTGCCCCCTTTCTTTTGTCTGACTGCACCGTGCCGCGAAGCGGGATGCGATCCCTTGACGGGACGGCGTTGCCGCGGGAACTTTTCGGCGGCCGTAGGCGTCTATCAAGTAGAGCGGCTGCCGGCAGGAGGGTCGACCAGGTGCCGAGCGAACACGCAGAAACGATCGACGTACACCGTTTCCGCAATCGGGATCCGGAAGCGTTCGAAGCGGTAGTCCGGGCTTATTACGATCGGGTGTACCGCCTTGCCCTGCGACTGTTATGTAATGCAGCCGACGCGGAGGACGTCGTGCAGGAAGCTTTTCTTAAGGTCCATCGCAGCGCGCCCCGCTTTCGCGGCGACTCATCCCTTTCCACCTGGGTATATCGCATCGCCCACAACGTCTGCCTCGACGAGCTCCGCCGCCGGAAGCGGCGTCCCTTGCTCCAAGGCAGGCGCGACGGTGCCGAGCGAGAGACGGTCCAGGAGCCGGAAGACGAAGGTCCCGGACCGGAGGAAGCCGCCTTCGCGGCCGAGGAGCGCCTGAGGCTGCGCCGGGCGTTGGAAAGTTTGCCGCTCGAGTTTCGCAGCGTGCTCATCTTGCGGGAGGTGGAGGACCTGAGTTACGACCAGATCGCCGCCGTGTTGAAGTGTCCCGTCGGCACGGTCCGCTCCCGACTCGCCCGGGCGCGCCGCATGCTCGCCGAACGTCTGCAAAGGAGCGATGACCATGAGCTGCAGGAGCGTTTCCCATCTGCTGCCTCTCTTCGATGATCCGGAACTCGCCTCCCAGGAGCGGGAGTCCGTAGCCGCCCACGTCGCACGTTGTGAGGCGTGCGCCGCGGAGCTCGAGGCGATCCGCAGCGCCCGGCAGCAGCTGACCGGGTGGCGAGACGTTCGCGTGCCCGCCGGCGGTCCGCAGCGGGTCATGGCGAAGGTCTACGCGGCGACACCTGCCCGCAGGCGCCTTCCGTTCCTCGCCCCGCAGTGGGCCGGCCTGCTTGCGGCCTGCGCTGTGGCGGTGGTCCTTTGGATCACCTGGCCGCCGGCCGCGACCGTGGTGCCCGAAACTGCGGAAAGCCCTGATGGTACCCCCATGTTGTTCACGGCTTCCCACGAGGAGGCGGCACCGCACGCCCTGCGGAGCCTGGCCTCCGACGTCGCCGGGTCCGAGCCGGTCCAAGTCGCGGTGCGCACCGCCGATCCGTCTTTGTTCGTAGCGCAACTAGTCGCCAAGCTCGCCGAAGAGGCGCCCGGCGTGCGGCCGGATGTACAGCCGGCAGGCGACGGCGGCCTGCTCGTGCAGTTCGAAAAGGTTGCGCCGCGGGTGTTGCACGGCGTCTTGATGGGCCTCAACGAAGCCGACGGCCCGGGCTCGGACTACAACGGCAGGTTGCTCGCCCTGGTCGACACGGAGACCGAGCGGACGCTGCTGCTTACGGTCGCGCCGCACGGCCTTTAGTTTGAACTGCACGGCACTTGCGTTACTTGAACCGGTGTGAAAGCGATTGCGTCACAGGCCACGAGGTGATACGAGACGCCGCGCACTTGGCCGCGCACGCCGGCGCTGCGGGCCGGCCCGTGCAAGTGTCCGTACACACAATGCTCGACGCCGTTGTGTTCCATCAAGTCTGTAATCGGCGTCCTGCGCCCGTCCCGGGTCGTCGGCGGATAGTGCAGCATCACGATGCGGGGCTGCAACCCGGCGGCTCGGGCCGAGGCAAGGGATAGTTCCAATCGGATGACCTCTCGCGAGTACACCTTCTCATCGTGCGGGTCCGCCGTATCGTCAGGCAGATCCCAGCCGCGGGTGCCGCAGACGGCCGTGCCGTCGGGCAGAGCGAAGTGGTCGTTTTGTAGAGCAACGACATTGGGCGGCAAGGCCCGGCGCACCTTGCCGATCGCCTGCCACCAGTAGTCGTGGTTACCGCGGATGATCACGACCGTCCCCGGCAGGGACCCGAGGTAGGCCAGATCTTCCGCGGCCTCCTCCAAGGTCATCGCCCACGAGATGTCGCCGGGAACCAGGACGAGGTCCTCCTCGCGGACCGTCCGGCACCAAGCCTCCTTTATCCGAGCCGGATGGTCGGTCCACGCCGAACCGAACACGTCCATCGGCCTTTCCTGACCGCCGGGCAAATGCAGGTCGCCTATCGCAAAAATCCGCACCGTCAGCCTCCCATCTCACCCAGCTCGTACAAGACCAAGGCCGCCACCACCACGCCGGCCGTTTCCGTTCGCAGAATGCGAGGACCGAGAGTGCAGGCCTGACCGCCGTAGGCCGCGCAACGGGCGATCTCCTCCTCAGTCATGCCGCCTTCCGGTCCAATGACGATGCCTACTTCCCGCGGCACCACGGCACTTTGCAGAAGCGATTTTATGCCCCGTTCGCGCTCTTCCTCCCAGGGGACGATGAGCAAGCCGTCGGGCGCGCGCCGCCGCCAATCAGCCAAGGCTTCATCCAAGGCGGCAAGTTCCCTTACGACGGGCACACGCCCCCGGGCGGCCTGCTGCGCCGCGGACCGCGCGATTTTTTGCCATCGGTCCACCCGCCCCGCGGCTTTGGCTGCAGTGAGCGACGTGACCGAACGCTCCATCGTCACCGGAACGACCTCGGCCATGCCGACCTCAGCAGCCTTCTGCACCACCCAATCCATCTTGTCCGATTTGGGCAGTCCCTGGAAAAGGGTGACGCGATAGGCCGGCTCCGACAACGACGGGCGCGGTGCACCAAGGCGCACTCGCACTTCCGACGGGCTCACTTCGGTCAACGTGCCCGTGTACTCGGTGCCGAGACCGTCCGCGACCTCCACGGACGCTCCAGGACGCAATCGGAGCACTCGGGCAATATGGTGGGCGTCGTCTCCCTCGATACGCGCCCAGAGGACGCCCTCCTCCTCCAGGAGTTTTTCGGGAGCGACAAAGAAGCGGTGCACCCCGTTCACCTCCCTGCAACTACAAGAACCCACTCCGCGCGGCGTCGCACGTCGAGAACGCGCAAACCGGCCTCGGTCACGGCCGTTTCCACATCGTCTAATCGTGAGTCGATAATGCCCGACAAGACGAGCCGAGCGCCAGCGCCAAGGTGCGCGGTGAGAGTCGGCAGCGCGGCGATAATCACATCGGCCACGATGTTCATTACAATCACGTCGTAGGGCGCAGGACCGAAGGCCGCCAGAGCACTGACGTCGCCGACGCGCAGGCGTACCTTCTCCTCCACGCCGTTGGCTCGCACGTTATCCGCTGCCACCTGCACGGCCTCCGGATCGATGTCGACGGCGTCGACCTCTGCGGCCCCGAGTTTGGCCGCTGCAACGGCTAAGATTCCCGAGCCCGTGCCCACGTCGGCGACGCGCGTGCCCTGCGTGACCAGCTCGTCCAACACTTCAAGGCACAGCATCGTAGTCGGGTGTTCGCCCGTCCCGAACGCCATGCCGGGATCCATGTCGATCACCACCTCGCCCGGACGAGGCGTGTAATCTTCCCACACGGGACGCACGACGATGCGCTCGCCCACCCGGCGCACTTTGTAAAATGCGCGCCACGCCTCGGCCCAATCGGAATCCGGAACGAACCGCCAGCCCACCCTGGCGTCTCCCGGATCGAGACCGTGGAGGGGCAGGGCCGCCAAATGCTCGTTCAGGCGGGCGACCACGTCTTCGAGTACGTCGGGTCGGAAGTACGCCTTGACCGTGGCGACGCCCCCTTCTTCGTCGTACACCACGCCTCCGGACCCTTCGCGCACAAGGAAGTCGGCCACGGCCTCCATGGCTTCGTGACCGACTGATACCGAAACTTCGTAGTACCCGTCTGCTTTACCCGTTTCGCCCACCGAACGCATCCCTCACTCGCTCGAAGAAATTGCGCACCTCGGGCGGATCCTCGCCCGCGGCCTTCGCCAACTGAACCAAAGCCTCGCGCTGTTTCGGCGTCAATTTCGTCGGTGTGACGACCCGCACCCGAACGATCTGATCCCCACGGCCACCACCCCGCAGGTGGGGCACGCCCAGGCCGCGCATCCGGAAGGTCGTTCCCGTCTGGGTTCCTTCCGGAATCCGCAGCGTTGCCTTCTTGCCGTCCAAAGTCGGTACTTCGATCTCCGCCCCCATCGCCGCCTGGGTAAACGTAATCGGCACTTCGCAATAGAGCGTCGTGCCTTCCCGGTGGAACAGCTCGTGGGGCCGGACGGTCACGTAAATGTACAGATCGCCGGGCGGGCCGCCGCGCAGTCCCGCCTCACCTTCGCCGGACAACGTGATGCGCTGGCCGTGGTCGACGCCCGGCGGAACCCGCACATCGATGCGACGCACCTTACGCTCTCTGCCCCTGCCCATGCACTGGCTACACGGCGTTTCCACTACCCGGCCCTCTCCCCGGCAGCGGGGACACACGGTCACGTTGACAAAGCTGCCGAAGGGCGTTTGCCGTGCCTGACGCACCTCGCCCGTACCGCGACATTGCGGACAGGTGATGACATCGGTGCCGGGCTCACTGCCTGAGCCCATGCACCGGCGGCACGTCTCCTCCCGCGGCAGTTCAATGGTCACGGTGGTGCCGAAGACCGCTTCCTCAAGGGAGAGGTCCAGCTCGTACTCGAGGTCGGCCCCCCTTTGCGGGCCGGTGTGCCGTGACCGCCTGCGTCCCCTTCCGCCGAAGAACATGTCGAAAATGTCGTCAAGGTCGTCGAAACCGAAGCCGCCGAAGGGATCGAAGCCTCCTTGTGCTCCGCCTTGACCCGTAGCCTGTTCAAACGCGGCGTGCCCAAGCTGATCGTAGCGCGCCCTCAGCTCGGGATCGCTGAGCACTCGGTAGGCTTCGGAGATCTCCTTGAACTTCTCCTCGGCGTTGGGGTCGTCCTTGTTGACGTCCGGGTGGTACTTGCGGGCCAGCGTCCGATAGGCCTTCTTTATTTCCTGCTCCGTGGCGTTTCGGGACACGCCCAGAATCTCGTAGTAATCTCGACTCGCCACCGGTTCCCGCCTTTCTACACCCTACAGAGACTACTTGTCATCGTGGACTTTATATTCCGCATCGACGACGTCATCATCCTGTTTGCCGTCGCCGCCTCCGCCCGCTCCGGCCGCGTTCTGGCCTTGTCCCGCCTGCGCCTGGGCTTGGTAAATCTTGGTGGACAACTCGTGCAGCGCCTGGGACAAGGCTTGGGTCTTGGCCTTGATCTCGTCAATGTCGTTTCCTTCGAGTGCCTTTTGCAGTTCGCCGCGGGCTGCTTCGATCTTGCTCTTGTCCTCGGCCGACACCTTATCACCGAGATCTTGCACTGTCTTCGCGGAACTGTATAGCAGCGCGTCGGCTTCGTTGCGCGCTTCGGCCGCCGCCTTCTTCTTCGCATCTTCTTCGGCGTAGGCCTCCGCTTCCTTCACCATGCGCTCGATGTCCTCTTCACTGAGGCCCGAGTTACCCGTGATCGTGATCTTCTGTTCTTTGCCCGTACCCAAGTCCTTCGCGCTGACGTTGACGATGCCGTTCACGTCGATGTCGAACGTCACTTCAATCTGCGGCACGCCCCGCGGCGCAGGCGGAATGCCCGTGAGCTGGAAGCGGCCGAGGGTGATGTTATCCGCGGCCATGGGACGCTCGCCTTGCAACACGTGGATGTCGACCGCGGTTTGGTTGTCCGTAGCAGTAGAAAAGATCTGCTTCTTGCTCGTGGGAATCGTGGTGTTGCGTTCGATCAGCTTGGTAAACACTCCGCCCAACGTCTCGATACCCAACGACAGAGGCGTCACGTCGAGCAACACGATGTCGTGGACTTCACCCGCCAGCACGCCGGCTTGGATGGCCGCGCCAATGGCTACGACCTCGTCCGGGTTAACGCCCTTATACGGCTCTTTCCCGGTAAGATTCTTGATGGCTTCCTGTACCGCCGGGATCCGGGTCGAGCCGCCTACCAGAATTACCCGGTCAATGTCGTGCGGCTGCAATCCGGCGTCGCTCAGGGCCTGCCGTGTAGGACCGAGGGTCTTTTCGACGAGATCCGCCGTGAGCTCGTTGAACTTGGCCCGCGTCAAATCGATATCCATATGGAGCGGCCCGCTCGGTCCTTGCGTAATAAAAGGCAGGTTGATGTTGGTCGTCAAGACGCTCGAGAGCTCGATCTTGGCCTTCTCGGCGGCATCCTTCAAGCGCTGCATCGCCATGCGGTCCTGGCTCAAGTCGACGCCGTGCTCCTTCTTGAATTCCGCCACCAGCCAATCCATGATGCGCTGGTCGAAGTCGTCTCCGCCGAGTCGGTTGTTTCCGCTCGTCGCCTTCACTTCGAAGACGCCGTCGCCGACCTCCAAGATTGACACGTCGAACGTACCGCCGCCGAGGTCGAAGACGAGGATCGTCTCGTCCTTGTTCTTGTCCAGGCCATAGGCCAACGAAGCAGCCGTAGGCTCGTTGATGATGCGCAAGACTTCGAGGCCTGCGATGCGCCCCGCGTCTTTAGTCGCCTGCCTTTGGGCGTCGGAAAAGTAGGCGGGTACCGTAATGACGGCCTTTTCCACCTTCTCGCCGAGATACGCCTCCGCGTCGCTTTTGAGCTTTTGCAGGATGAAAGCCGAGATCTGTTGCGGGGTATATGTCTTACCCCCGATCGTCACCTTTTTGTCCGTGCCCATGCTGCGCTTGATCGACATGACGGTGCGATCGGCGTTGGTGATGGCCTGCCGCTTGGCCACCTGACCGACGAGGAGCTCACCCTCTTTGGAAAACGCGACGACCGACGGCGTCGTGCGTCCGCCTTCCGCATTGGGAATAACAACGGCCTCGCCGCCTTCCATCACCGCCACGACCGAGTTCGTAGTGCCAAGGTCGATGCCGATTACCTTGCTCAAACCGGGTCCCTCCCATGTCGCCTGATTGGACAACAGTTCATTCGGCTACCCGCACCATGCTCGCGCGGAGAATTCTCTCTCCCATACGGTAGCCTTTCAATAGTTCATCTACAACCGTGCCGGACTCGATCCCGTCGCCGCCGGGCACTTGGCCTACGGCCTCGTGCACGGTCGGATCGAAGGGATGGCCAACGCTGGGTATGACTTCGACTCCGGCGCCTTCGAGGACTTCACGGAGTTGACGCAGGACCAGCCGCACGCCCTCCGCCAGAGGTCCCTCACCGTCCCCCGCGGCATCGGCCGCCCTTTCCAGATTGTCGACGACCGGGAGCAACTCAATGATGAAATCAGCGGTCGCCGTCTCCTTCAAGACCGCCGCCTCCGACTCCTTACGGCGCTTGTAGTTGTCGAAGTCGGCCCGCAGCCTCTGGTACAGGGCGACCATGCGCTCCCTCTCGGCCTGGGCCTCCTCTAAGCGCTGCTCGAGCTCGGCCCACTCCTCGGGCGTGCGCACCGAAGGCGCTGCCTCCTCCGCTCCCGATCCGTCCGCATCCGTAGACGCTGCGTCTGCATCGGTGCGCTCCGCGTCCCCTGAGCCGTCAGCCGTAGTTGCGACGTCTTCGCGGTCAATTTCCTGACTCCTTGCTTCCGGTTCGTGACCTGCATCCGCAGCGGGCGGTACACTGCGTTCGGGTCCATTCTGCTCTACAGTCTCTGCCATGGCAATCTCCTTCCGCCTATGCGCGCCACGGGCCGGGCTGGGATGGGCGCACAGCCCACGCCGGCACGGCCCGTCGGCTTATGATGATACCGACAGGGAGGCGGAGTCTAGCGCCTCTTAAAGTCGGTAAGAATCTCGCTCAAGCCGTCCGCGACGAACTCCAGGACACCCAATACGCGGGCGTAGTCCATTCTCGTCGGACCCAAGAGCCCAAGGCTGCCGACCACGCGGCCGCCCATCGAGACCGTCGCGGTCACGACGCTGCACTCTTGCATCTCTTCCCGCACGTTCTCCCGTCCGATGGTCACTACCACGCCCGTTCGGCCGAGGCACGTGTTCACCATCTCGTGCATGCTGTCCGGCTCGTCAAAGAGCGCCAGTACGGCCCGAGCCCGCTCGACGTCCTGAAATTCCGGATGCTCGAAGATATTTGTCGCGCCTTCCACGAATATCCGTTCGTCGCCCGAGTCGTCCAATCCGGTTGTCAACAGCTCCATAACGGTATAAAACAGCGCGGGCGTGCGAATGACCTCGCGCAGCTCGGAGATCAAGGTGGCCGTAACATCGCTGATGGTAACTCCCCTGAGTCGCTCGCCGAGGAAGGCGTTGAGAAGTGCCATCTCCTCCGGCGCGATGGGCGAATCGATTTCGACGATGCGGTGCTGAACGAAGCCGGGCTCGATGACCAAGACGACAAGCAAATGGGCTGGATCGAGGGCGATAAGCTGAAAATGGCGACACACGCTCTCCGTTGCCCGGGGCGTGACGACGAAGGACGTGTACTGCGTCAACAACGAGAGCATGCGTGCGGTGCGATGAATAAGCTCCTCAACCGCTCGGGCCTGTGAGAACACCTCTTCGTGCAGCCGTCTGCGCTCCGCTGCGCTCGGTCCCACGGGATCGAGCAACGCATCCACGTAGTAGCGGTATCCCTTGTCCGACGGAATGCGTCCCGCCGACGTGTGTGGCTGTTCCAGATACCCCGCCTCTTCTAGATCGGCCATCTCGTTCCGGATCGTCGCCGGACTGACGCCCAACTGGTACTTACGGGCAATGGTGCGAGAGCCGACCGGTTCTGCGGAGGCAATATAATCTTCGGTAACGGCTTGCAATATTCGCCGCTTGCGCTGATCCACCGCACCTCACCGTCCCCTCGATCTCCTTTCGTCGGGTGTTAGCACTCTTCAGCCGCGAGTGCTAGTATCAATTAACATATACACCACCGCATAGCCGGTGTCAAGAAGCGAACGACCCGCTCAGCGCAGGAGTTCAGCGATCACCCGATTGCCCAAGAGGCGTCCACGGGGCGTAAGACGCAAATGATCGTCCTCTATTTCAACGAGTCCCAGGCCGCGCAGGCGCTCTACGGTGCTGCCGTACACGGCGAGCAAGTCACGGTCGAACCGGCGGCGGAACGCAGTGAGCGAAACGCCTGCGGTAAGCCGCAGTCCGAGCATCATCGTGTCGTCCATCCGCTCGTCGGCCGTAAGCTCCTCCCGGCCCTCGATGGGCAGCACGCCTCGCCGGACGGCCGCGGCGTATTCGGCCAGGCCGCGCACGTTCCAATGCCTTTGTCCTTGCCAAGACGAGTGGCTGCCCGGGCCGGCACCCAGCCACTCGTCGTTGCGCCAATAGATCAGATTGTGCCGGCACTGATGGCCCGGGCGGGCAAAGTTCGAAATCTCGTAGTGCTCGTAGCCCGCCTGTTCGCACATTCGCAGCGTCTCCTCGTACATCCAGGCCTCGTCGTCCTCGTGAGGCAAGTCGAGCCGGCCTTCCCTGTGCAGGTCAGCAAAGGGCGTACCTTCTTCGATGATCAGACTGTAACACGAGAGGTGGTCGGGAGACAGTGCAATCGCCCCGGTCAACGTATCAATCCACTCCCGGCGCGTCTGGCCCGGCAGTCCATACATCAGGTCAAAATTGACGCTGGGAATGCCTGCCTCCCGAATCTGTTCCACGGAAACGAGTACGTCGCGCACCGTATGGTTGCGCCCGATGCGCTGCAAGAGCTCGTCCGACAGGCTCTGCACACCGAGGCTGACGCGCGTCACTCCCGAGGCTTCCATGGCACGCAGGCCTTTTACCGTCACGCTTCCCGGATTGGCCTCGACCGTAACTTCCGCGTCAGGCTGAAGTCCGACCGTGTCACGTACCCAGCCGATCACGTCGGAAAGCTGAGAGCCCGAGAGCACCGTAGGCGTTCCGCCGCCGATAAAAAGGGTGTCGAAAGGCGGAGGCGCAAACCGGTCGCGCAACAACTCCAGCTCTCGCCTGAGCGCGTCGAGAAACGTGCGCACCGCCTCCCGCTCTACGGCAAACGTGTTGAAGTCGCAGTAAGGGCACTTGCGCACGCAAAAGGGAATGTGTACGTACAGACCAAAGCGATCGGGCGTCATCTCAGTCGATGCTCAACACCGCCATAAAGGCTTCCTGGGGCACTTCCACCCGGCCGAGCTGCTTCATGCGCTTCTTTCCCTCGCGCTGTTTTTCCAGGAGTTTGCGCTTGCGCGTCACGTCGCCGCCGTAGCATTTGGCCAGTACGTCCTTGCGCAAAGCACGCACCGTTTCGCGGGCGATTACCTTGTTTCCGATGGCCGCCTGAATGGGCACCTCGAACATCTGCCGCGGGATGACTGCTTTCAGCCGCTCCGCCAGCTGCCTGCCCCGCTCCTGCGCCTTGCTGCGGTGCACGATACAACTCAGTGCGTCGACGACCTCATGGTTCAGCAGGATATCCAGCTTGACGAGGTCGGTCTCACGGTAGCCGATCGGCTCATAATCAAGGGAGGCGTAGCCCTTGGTCCGCGACTTAAGCTTGTCGAAGAAGTCGAGCAAGATTTCAGCCAGGGGCAGCTCATATTCCACAAGTGCCCGTTCAGTCGTCACGTACTCCATGTTCTTGAACACTCCGCGCCTGTCCTGACACAGCTCCATCACAGGGCCGACGAATTCCTCGGGAACCAAGATTTGCGCACGCACATACGGCTCTTCGACCTTGTCGATGTGCTGCGGCGCCGGATAGTGCGCCGGATTGTCCACTTCGCGCACTTCACCGTTCGTCAAAGTGACGCGGTACACGACACTCGGGGCGGTAGTGATCAGCCCGAGGCCGAACTCCCGCTCGAGCCGCTCCTGGATGATCTCCATGTGTAAAAGACCTAAGAAACCGCAGCGGAACCCAAAGCCGAGGGCTTGCGAGCTTTCGGGCTCGTAGACCAACGAGGCGTCGTTGAGCCTGAGCTTGTCGAGGGCGTCGCGCAGATCCCCGAAGTCCTCGTTGTCGATGGGGTACAGGCCACAGAACACCATGGGTTGGGCACGACGAAAACCCGGCAGCGGCTCGCTAGCGGGACGGTCGGCCAGCGTAATCGTGTCGCCGACCCGCGTGTCCTTGACGTCTTTCATCTGGGCTACGATGCAGCCGACCTCACCCGCCTCCAGCTGCTCCACCGGCACGAGCCGGGGCCGAAAGACCGCAAGCTCCGTCACCTCGAAGGACTTGCCCGTCGACATCAACCGGATCGTGTCTCCCACGCGGACCCGGCCGTCCATGACCCGCACATACGGAACGGCACCTCGGTAAGAATCGTAATGGGAATCGAAGATCAAGGCGCGCAGGGGCGCATCGGGATCGCCCTTGGGCGGCGGAATCCGCTCGACGATCGCCTCGAGTATGTCGTCAATTCCCTGACCCGTCTTGGCGCTTGCCAAGATGGCCTCGGACCCGTCGATGCCGATGCTCTCTTCCAGCATCCGCTTGACCCCTTCGGGATCGGCGTTCGGCAGATCGATCTTGTTGATGACGGGGATGATCTCGAGGTCGTGTTCGAGGGCCAAGTACAAGTTGGCCAGCGTTTGCGCCTCGATACCTTGGGCCGCGTCGATCACCAAGAGCGCGCCCTCGCAAGCGAACAGGCTCCGCGACACTTCGTAGGAAAAGTCGACGTGTCCCGGGGTGTCGATCAAGTTGAGGACGTAGTGTGCCCCGTCTTTGGCGGTGTAGTCCAACCGGACGGCTTGCATCTTGATGGTGATGCCGCGCTCGCGCTCGAGGTCCATCGAGTCGAGCACTTGCTCTACCATCTCACGCTCTTGCACCGCGCCCGTACGCTGGAGCAGTCTATCGGCCAGAGTCGATTTGCCGTGATCGATATGGGCAATAATGCAGAAGTTACGCACGTGAGACTGCTGCATGTAACGATCTCTCGTCCCTCTCAACAGAGTTCAATAGTTGATTATAGCATATCCTCGACTGGATAGCGCCGGGCGGGTGAAGGAG
>JAAYLA010000010.1 GCA_012522135.1 Bacillota bacterium
AGCCGCAGCCCTAAGATTTCGCAGCAAAGCGGGTTTCGGTCATGCCGTGAACAGGAGTAAGTCGGGCTCAAAAACCTGAGGCCATCAACGCAACGGAGCAGGACTTGTGGAGGGAACGCCTGGCGGTCTTGTGCCAGGCTACGACCGGGGCGACCGGGGCGGTGAGCCGGCTGGCCGGGCTGCTTAAGGGCCTCACCACGGAGTCCGCCTTGGCCGGCGAGCTACGAACCTTCCTGCGGGAGGCGGGCGAGTTCCCCGATCCGAGGCAGTCCGAAGTTACGACAACGGTTCCCGCGGCCCAGCCGTCCCGGCCTTCGCATGCGCGTCGAGTTCGACTGCGTCGTCTTCACGTATCCGGGACACGACCGGCCTCCCTTGCACGACATTTCCTTCACCGTCGAGCCGGGTGAAATCACAGGTTTGGTGGGAGCGGACGCCGCGCCGGGAACCACGCCCCGTGCGCCTGCTGCTCGGACTTTACCGGCCCCAGGCTGGCTGCATCCTGCTCAATGGCCGCAGCTTCTTCGATCCGGCCGAGCGATACGGGCTTGTGAGCGGCGTCTTTCAAACACTCGTGAAATACCTCCTCACGCCACGCCAAGGCATCCTCGCACGGCACACGGCAGTACCGCAGCGGAAGAGCGCCTCGCGTGGGCGATAGAGCAAGCCGAGCTGCTGCACGTCGTCGCGCGGCTGCCGGAAGGGGACGGGACTGTCCTGTGCGCCGACATCCGCGGCGTGGGTGATAGAAAACGGCGCCTCGTCGAAGACGGCAGCCACGAAGAGCTCCTGGCCGGCGGCACTTATGCTGCGATGTTCCGTGCGCAGTCCCGGTGATATGAGTCGATCGCCCAGGCTTAGCGTCCGGTCACCGGCTGCCGGGTTGCACATTGGGAGGCTACGCACTTGACTCTGGACGGATTTCAGACACGCGTCGCGTCGATAACGAAAGGATGGACGAAAAGCGACCTCGAGTACCTCATGTTGCTGCTGACGGAAGAGGTCGGCGAACTGGCCCGCTCCGTGCGCACTCTGGGGACGACGCGCTGGGGTCACGAGGAAGAAGGCGAAGGCTCCGAGGAGCAGATCCTGGAAGAGCTCGGAGACGTGCTGTTTCTCATTGCACGCATCGCGAGCGGTGCGGGCGTGGATCTGAACGAGGCGACGGTCAAAGTGATCGACAAGATTGAGCGAAGGGTGGCGTCCCGCTCGGGCCAGACCAGGGTCACGTAACCGGAGAGGTGACGGCGAAGTGGTTCCGCCTTTCAACCGGTTTGCATGCACGGAGGTGTCTCATGTTAACTTCCCAGACGGTTGCAACGAGAGTGCGTTCATCTCCCTGGCCGCTGGTCGGGTGGAGCTTTGTGTTCACCGCGCTCGGTTTCCCTTTCCATGAGCTCGGACACGCCGTGGTCTACTACTTTAGCGGAAACGACTTCTTGATGACTTTGAACCGCGTGCTCCCGGCCCAGGAGACGGTAGCTGGCCTTCTGGCGGGACCTTTGGCCAGCCTCGTCCTCGCATGGCTCGGCCTGTGGGCGGTGTCCTCGGGTAAACTCCGGCCGGCCGCGGGCTTCGGCATAGCCCTAGGTCAAGTGTTTCACCGGCCGTTCCTCCACATCGGCATGTTGTTCTTTGGCCTTGCCGAAAACGACGAAGCGATGGCGGCCGACCTGTTGGGCCTTCCGCACGCGGCGCTCATCATTCCGTCGTTCTTGTTGTTCACGGCTACGTTGCTCTGGACCGCTAGGCGCATGCGGGCGCACGGCTATCCATTTTGGACGCTGATTCCGTCTTTCGTGGCCGTGGCGGCGGGCGGCGTGATCGTGTTATATCTGGACTATATCATCTTCGGTGTGTAGAAGCTTCGTCCGGTCGAGCGGGCTGTACGATGGGAGGTCGCCGCCATGGGCCTTGCACCGCCTGGAGCAACTATCTTTCACATCACATCCAGGGAGGCGTGGGACCGGGCCTGCGGGCGCGGCCGGTACGAGGCTCCGTCCCTTGCGACCTCCGGCTTCATCCACTGTTCGAAAGCCGATCAGGTCGTGCGGGTCGCCAATCGTATCTTTCTCGGCATGCAGGGCTTGGTTCTTCTCCACATCGACGTCGAAGGACTTTCAGCGCCGGTGGTGTACGAGAACCTTGATGGCGGCAGCGAGCTGTTTCCCCACGTGTACGGACCGATCGAGGTGGCTGCGGTCCGTGCGGTTACACCCTTCGAGCCCGGAGACGACGGCCGGTTCGACCAGCATGAACGGTACTTGATGGGCACCGGCCCGTGAAAAGGAGCGCCGAGCATGAAAATCGACTTTAGGAAGGAACTGAAGCACCTGTACAGCGCATCGGCCAAACAGGTGAGCGAAGTTGTCGTACCCAAAATGAACTTCCTCATGATCGACGGTGAGGGCGACCCGAACACGTCCGAAGCGTATCAGACTGCGGTGGAGGCCCTATTTTCCCTTTCCTACACCATCAAGTTCATGGTGAAGAAGGGCGAGCCGGGTATCGACTATGCCGTCATGCCGCTCGAGGGTTTGTGGTGGGCCGACGATATGTCTGCGTTCACATCGGGCGATAAGAGCAGTTGGAAGTGGACGATGATGATCATGCAGCCCGACTTTGTGACCGCAGAGATGGTCCGTACAGCCGCAGAAGAGGTGCGGCGGAAAAAGAATCCGGTGGCCCTCGACCGCGAGCGGTTTGAGGCGTTCGAGGAAGGGCCGTGCGCTCAGATTCTGCATGTGGGACCGTTCTCGGAGGAAGGTCCGACGATTCAAAGGCTCCATCAGCACATTAAGGATACGGGACGGAACTTGCGGGGCAGGCACCACGAAATCTACCTAAGCGATGTGCGGCGCGCCGATCCTGCCAAGTGGCGGACGATTATCCGGCAGCCGATGGAGTGAGGCGGCGCCGGCAGGAGAAACGATTTGCTCGGTTAAATAGTCGGAAGCCAACAATTAGATCACCGGCGCGATTATAGGTCTTATTGAAAGGATGCAAAGAGAAAGGTTGCTAATTATATATTCGATTGATTGCCTGCCGTCCTGGAAAACGCCTGTGACGGAATGCCGAATCGGATCAGAGAAAGGAGCGTCGAAAGAATGAGAGGGCACAGAACGGCTCTCGGTATCGTTGGGCTACTTGTATTGGCGTTTGGGATGTCCGGTTGTCTGAACTTGTTCGGACCGCGGCTTGGCGAGGTTACCGGAAAAGTCACTTGGGACGGCAAGGCGGTCATCGGCGCGCTCGTCGAGGCCGGGGGCAAGCGGGCAGTCACGGCAGTAGACGGATCCTTCCGCGTGAGGGACGTGGAGCAGGGAACGCATACGCTGAAGGTTACGGTCGACGGCGAGGTCGCTGAGACGAGAAGCATCACGGTAGGCCGCAATCCGGTGACGGTCAATGTCGAGCTGGCATCCGGACCGACGGAGCTTGTCGTGATACGCTCGGCCATCACCGAAGAAGCGACGTCTTTGTATCCGAGCTATACCGACTACCTGACCCAACTGACGGCTTTTCTCGTGAACAATAACTACACGTTTATGATCCTTACCGACGAGGATGTCATGGACGGCAAGCTCGCGGGTGCGCAACTCGCTATCCTGAACGACCAAGGTGTCATGCGGCAAGCCGAGGTCGACGCCATTTGGGAATATGTTCAGGGTGGCGGGAAGATCCTCGCCACGTACTCGACCTCGATCCGCAGCGGCGACGATCCCGAGCATCCGAACGTCGGATTCCAGCTGGCTGACGTCTACGGCGTGCGGTGGGTCGAGTGGACGAACCAGCCGACGTTCACAAAGGTGAAGGTCGTAAACGATCACCCGATTGTGGCCGGCTTCGGTGAAGAGATCGAGCTTAGAGGCGGGCCGCGGCATCACATCAGTATCGTCGACGCGACGCCCATCGCCGTGCTGGTCGACCAGGAGGGAAATCCGGGTGATGTCTCCGACTCCACCGTTCTGGTCGTGAGCGACTACGGCGTGTATGCTTCCTTCGTGCTTCTGTATTCGAGGTACTTCGATGATCCGGTGGCATCGGAGCTAATCCACTCCATCCTCGAGTACTACGCACCGAACGCCCGGCGGTAAGCGGTAGCAGGAGCGAACTTACAGGACGCGCAACGTGCACAGCCACAGGCCGCGGGATCGCAAGTCATAGCTGTTCCGCGGCTTGCGCTTATGTGAGAAAATTAGGGTGGCGTTGAGGCGGGAGGTGAATGGCATGCAATACGACGTCCGCACGCCGGTCGAATACCTGGAAGCCCTGGAGGACGACTGGCGCCGGGAGAAGCTTTTGGAACTGCGTTCGATTATAATGGAGTACGGACCGGAACTCACCGAGGAGATTCAATACAAGATGCTCAGCTACCGGGACGAGCGCGGGCCCGTCTTCGGCCTGAACGCCCAGAAACACTACGTGAGCTTGTGTCGGTCATGCGGAGAAGATCGATCCCGACGGCAGTTTGCTCAGCGGTTTGAATGTGGGAAAGGGCTGCATCCGGTTTTCGAAATCGAAGCAGATCGCCGACACCCGCATCCGGCAGTTCGTTCAGCGTGCGCTGGACATGCGTCGGCGCGGCGAGGATATCGATTGTTAGAAAGTGCACAAGCTGCCGCGTACGCCTTGGGCTCGTGGGCCGCTTCTCGCGCGACCCAAGCCCGAGCCTGCAAGCCTTCATCGGTGAGCGCAAGCGCGGCAGGCACGTTTACTTTGCCGCGAGTCTGGACAAAGCCTTGCACTTCCTAGTTGCGGAGTGACGGTTGCTTTGCCGCTGCTCTCCCATCCCGGCGAAAGTCTTGCCCGCGGAGGTTGAACGCGATGCTCGGCTCTCTGTGGTTTTGGTGGCGCCTGACGTCGGCGGCCATCACCGGCGCCATCGTGTGTTTCGCGGCTGCCGGCGTATCGGCCTTTTATGTGTTCGGGATCCTACAGCGTCAGACGGCAGATGGCTTGCCCATCTATTTGCTGCTTTTCAGCTTGGCTTTGGGCAGTTTTTTCATCGTGGGCTGGCTCGCCATTGCCGAGGCTTTGCACGCAGGCGAAAGGCATGCTGTCCGCTGGCCGCACCTTCTGCGTGCCCTGACGCCGCCCGTCGCGCTCCTTGCCTTGGGCTACGCACTCTCTGGTACCGGCTTCAAGCTAGGGCCGGGCTTCCTGTTGCCGCTTCTCGTTCCCCTCTTCATCTGGCGTGGCAAGCCCGCCGCAAAGCACCCGTACGCCAAGGCTCGCATCTTCTTCCACCTCTGGCGGCAGAACGTTCCTCCGGACCTTTCCGTCCGCAGCGAGTCGAAGCATGGAAGCTAGGGTTTCCGCTTGCCGACGCTTGCAGGTATCGGCGCGCCTCTGATGAACATCTCACAGACGGACAACCTACATCTGACAAGGTGTAAGTGCCAGTTGGCGTCTGCGAGTTTCACGGGAGGCGAAGCCATGAACCGTTCCCCTGAAAATATGTCCGATGACAAGTGGCGCGAGGTGCTGACCGAGCTGCAGTACCAAGTCACACGCTGCGGAGGGACCGAGCCGCCCTTCACCGGACTTTACTGGAATACGAAAGATCCGGGCATCTACCGGTGTGTTTGCTGCGACGCGCCGCTGTTCCGCTCCGATGCCAAGTACGATTCCGGCACCGGCTGGCCCAGCTTCTGGGAGCCTTACGCCGAGGATGCGGTGAAGTACGCCGAAGACTTGAGTTACGGCATGCGGCGCATCGAGGTGCTCTGCGCGAGTTGCGATGCCCACCTCGGCCACGTGTTCCCCGATGGGCCGGAGCCGACGGGTCTGCGCTATTGTATCAACTCGGCGGCGTTGAACTTGGAGCGGACGGAAGAGGCGGCAAAGCGCAAGGACATTCCCCACATCGACCTCGACATGGAAGCGGGGGAGGAGCCGGACTCGGCAGAAGGGGCGGGACCCCGGGCCGGCGAAAAGGAGACTTCGGCCGGGTACCAAACGGCTACCTTCGGAGGCGGTTGCTTCTGGTGCGTGGAGGCCGTGTTCGATGCGCTGGAAGGGGTCGTGCGCGTGGTGCCGGGCTACGCCGGAGGCCAGGTACCGAATCCTACCTACGAGCAGGTATGCACGGGCACGACGGGCCATGCCGAAGTGGTGCGCATCACGTTCGATCCGAAGGTGATCTCCTACGACGACCTACTCGAGATCTTCTTCATGACCCACGATCCGACCACGCCGAACCGCCAAGGCAACGACGTGGGGCCCCAGTACCGGTCGATCATCCTCTATGAGAATGCAGAGCAGGAGCAGGCGGCCCGGCGCATGATCGCGAAGCTCGAGGAGGAGAAGGTGTTCCGCGCACCCATCGTGACGCAGGTGGAGCCCCTCGAGGCGTTTTACGAGGCGGAGGAATACCACCACCGTTACTTCGAGCGCAACCCGAACCAGGCGTACTGCTTTATGGTGATCCGGCCGAAGGTGGAGAAGTTCCGGTCCCGGTATGCCGAGCGTCTGAAGAAAGCCTGAGGCACGTCGCAACCGGAGGGTCAGCATGAGCAAGGGACGCCCGAGCACCTACGACGTGGCCCGGCGCGCGCATGTCTCGGTGTCCACGGTCTCCAGAGTGATCAACGGCCAGGCCGGGGTGGACGACGCGACCCGTGCCGCGGTGTGGCGCGCCATCCGTGAGCTGGGCTACGAGGTCGTACGCAAACCCGAGGCCCTGGCCGGCGTCCTCGTTCTCGCTCCCACCGTCAGTTTCAGCAGCACCCATTGGCAGCTCATCGTCAGCGGCATATTGGACGAGGCGTCGCGGCTCAACGTCCCCGTCATGTTCTCTTCGGCGGAGACCGAGGAAGAGGCCGTGGCCCACGTGAGGAACTTCTACAGCCGCAACGGGGTGCTCGGTATCATTCTCGCTTGTTTTCCGACCCACGTTTCGGCTGCCGACTGGCTTCCGACCGGCACGGATACGGCATCGGTCTCCTTGCTGATGCGTGCCGAAGGCAGCCGGGCAAACATCGACAACTACAGCGCCGTGTACGAAGCCACCGTGAATCTGCTGCAGCTGGGCCACCGCCGCATCGCGATCGCCATCAATTCCCTGGCGTGGTGGGCCCAGCAAAGGCGGCTTCAAGGATACCTCGATGCGCATGCCGCCTTCGGTCTCGCGCCGTGCGAAGAGCCCCGCACCGTGCCGAACCGCTACGCCAAGAAGTGGTTGGAAGAGCGGCTGAGCGCAAGCGAACCTCCCACCGCCATCGTCGCGGCTACGTCGGACTTATCGTTTCAGCTATTCGCCGAGCTGCACCGGCTCGATGTGCGCATACCCGAGGAGCTGTCGTTCGTCGGCATCGGACACGTGCGGCCGTGGGTTGAGCCCTTGTTCGACTCGATCTTGCTGCCTACCTTCGACCTGGGCGTGGAGGCGGTGCGCGCGCTCCGTACGGTGGTCACGTATCCGGGCCGGGAGGTGGTGACGGAACTTCCGGCGCAACTTGTGCGGGTAGGGAGCGTGGGCCCGCCCCGCCGTGTGCTACCGTCCGGAACCGAAGGCGTTTGATGCTGCCACTATTTGCAATTGTGTCCGCACACTTTCGCAACAGGGTCGGAACGGCTGAAAGGGAACATACACCGTGTAGGGGAGTATCCCGGGATGATACGGAGGGATCGTCGACATGAGACAAAAACCATTTCGGCTGAGTCTGGCCCTCGTTGCGGCGTTGCTCTTGGCATTGCCCGCTGCTTCCTCGGCGCAGGAGCAGGTGACGCTGCACTACTTCACCTGGGCAACGGGTTCGGGCTCGGTCCAGATCCAGGAAGATTGGATTGAACCGTTCCAGGAGAAGTTCCCGCATATCAAGATCGAGCACGAGGCGGTCGGATTCGCCGAGTTTTGGGAGAAGCTGCCGGTTTACATCGCCACCGGGAACGCGCCCGACATCATCCACATGAGCGTCGGGTACGTGTACGACTACGCGAAGATGGGCCTGCTCGAGAACTTGCAGCCCTACTTCGACCGCGACCTGAATCCGGACGACTTTTTCATGCAGCCCTTTGACGCCATGCGCTACCCGAGCATGGTGGACGGGGACCTATACGGCATTCCGTACTCGTTCATCCTGACGTCGCTGTACTACAACGTCGACATGTTCAACAATGCGGGCGTGGCGTTCCCCGACGAGTCGTGGACTTGGGAAACGGCGCGGGAGATCTCCCGCCGGTTCGTCCGCGACACCACGGGTGACGGCGTCGTCGACAAGTGGGGTTACGTCATCGACAACGGCGACTACTTCTTCCCGTCCATGGTCCACGCCTGGGGCGGCAGCATCCTGAACGAAGACTACACTCAGGTCACGCTGAATTCGCCCGAGGCCATCGAAGCTCTGACCTTCTTCGTCGAGTGGGCGCACCAGGACGGATCGGCGCTCGTGGGCAGCAACGGCGATTTCACCCGCCAGAACGCGGCCATGGCCTTGATGACGACCATGGAGCTTCCCTACATGCGCGAGATGGGCGTCAACTCCGACGTGCAGATCGTGCCTTCGGGACCGGCGAAGCGAGTCGTGCGCCTGTGGCCCGACAGCTTTGCCATTCCGGCTGAAGCCAAGCATAAGGCCGAAGCGTGGGAGTTTATCAAGTACGTCATCACGCGCGACGAGATGGACCGTTACAGCGGCGAGCGCAAGATCCCGGTGTACAAGAGCCTGGCTACTTCGCCCGAGTGGCTGCAGGCCGACCTGATGGGCAACAAGATGGTCTTCATCCAGTCCATCATGTACGGCGAGCCCCTCGAGTGGCGTCCGAACTGGGGCGCCTGGGGTCAGCTGCTGCGCCGCGGCATCGCGCCGGCGCTCCTGGGCGAGATGTCGCCGACGGAGGCCATCATTCGCACGGCTGAGGCCATCCAAGTGGAGGTAGACCGCGAGTAGTGTCGTCGGGTGTGGCGAACGTTCGATAGAGCCACTGATGGACAGGGCCCCCAGGGAAGGTTCCCCGGGGGCCCTTTGGCCGCTCCGTCGTGGCTTGTGGAGTCGCTTCGTGGTCAGGGGGAGTTACATGTTGGCAGTTCGACGTTTTCGACGGCTATTCCGAGGCGTCCGGCTCGCTTCGGCGGCCGGCCTCGTTTTGGGATTGTTGCTCGTCGCGGCCCCGGGGGCCTTTGCGCTGAGGCTTGCCGGAGAGGTGGCGCAGGATGTGCGGGACGCGTGGCTCGTGCACACGGAGGGAAGGGAGGTGCGCCTGGCATCCCCCGGTGCGCTGCAGCTGCCTTTGACCGTCGCTTCGCGGTTTACGGTGCAGGCTGCAGGCGGCGGGCTCGAGCGCATCGTCCTGGCGGCAATGCAGGTACCCGGAGGGGACGATGCCCTTGCGCTCGTCTGGGCGCCCAGTCCTTCCAACTGGTTCGGAACGGTTTGGTCGTTGCAGCTGCAAAGCCCGGGCGGCATCATGCAGGGCGGGGTCCCGGTTTCCCTCGTCGAGCTGGCGACTGTAAACCCTGCGGCGGGGCACACCTACGAAGCTCTAGTAAGTGTGGACGAAGAAGGAAGGGGCCTGGCCCTGGCAGTCGTGGACCGCACCGAGGGCAAATCCCTGTGGCGCGGCACGGTTGAGCTGGCCGGTTTGCCAGGCGAACTGGTGCCGGCGATGGGCGTCAGGGGCTCGTTTGAGGAGCAGGCGCAGGTCGCGGCCTACACCGGAGCCCATGCCGAGGCTGAAGCCGGGGCCGCGACGTGGCCGGAAGGCGCACTCGTCGCCTTTGACCGCATCGCCCTGGCGCCGGCGTGGCTTCCCGTGAGCGCGCAGCTTTCCGTGGGCACGCCTACGCGTAGCGGACAAATCGTAGAGGTGCAGCGTTTTGGCACCGACGACACGATCGCCATCGGGCTGCGCGGCGTCGAGCCGGATGCTTTTGCCGGCGCCTGGCGCCTGACCTTTACCGACGCACAGGGCCAAAACCGGATGCTCGACGCGGCGGCGCTCTTGGCCGGGGGCACGTGGGAACTGTCAACCGGCGACTTGCCCATCGGTTCCGCTCAGGTGCGGCTGGAGTACGCAGGAGACGGCGGCAGGGCCCTTCTCGTAGCCGAGAGGGAGCTTGCCATCGGCAGCGTACGCTTTCAGTTCACCGAGTTCGTTGCCGACAAAGCCCGGGGCGAGCTGCAGGGCCGGGTACAGGTGACGAGCAGCGATTTCCAGGGCCCCGTGGCCGTACGGGTTGCGGGCCTGCTCGAGCGCCTCGCGTGGGATGCCGAGCGGCGCGAGTACGTCCCGGAAACCCGAGAGCGGGTCGTGCTTTTCGAAGACGTCGTGGCCTTGCAGCCCGAAGGTGTTACCTTGTCCTACAGCACGCCCATGCCCGACGAGCCCGGCACGTGGCGCCTGCGCCTCGAGCCGTCGACTGAAGTGGGCGCGGGTATCGACAGCTTCGGCCCGCAGGAGCGGTGGTTCTCGACGCACCCGCCGGCCCGCATTGAGCCGGGCGAGCCGTTCACCGTTGCCATCTTGCCCGACACGCAGCTCTACACGTATACCTATCCCTACGTTTTCACGCGGCAGACCGCTTGGCTCGCGGAAGTGGCGGCGGAGCGCAACATCGGCATGGTGCTGCACCTCGGCGACGTGACCGAACAGAACAACAGGTGGGAGTGGGAGCGGGCCGATCAAAGCCTGGGGCTGTTGGACGGGGTCATACCTTACGCCGTCACGGTGGGCAACCATGACATCATCGACGGCAGCTACTCCGTGTACGATCGCCGGGCCACGCTGCTCAATGAGTTCTTCCCGCCCGAACGCTTCACCCGTCTTGCCGGCACTTTCGAGCCGGGCCGGGTGGAAAACAGCTATCACCTCGTGACGCTGGGCGACCGGGACTTCCTTTTCCTGATGCTGGAATACGCGCCCCGCGACGAAGTACTGGCCTGGGCCGGTGAAGTGCTGCAGGCCCATCCCGACCATACGGCCATCGTGGTCACGCACACGTACCTTGCAGGCACCGGCACGGCGCGCGTCTCGCCCTACTCGTCGAGCGACTATCCGCAAAAATCGCCGCTGGCCAAGGTGCCCGGCGAAAGCGTGAACGACGGAGAGGACATCTGGGCGAAGCTCATCCGCTGGCATCCGAATGTCCTCATGGTCTGGTCCGGGCACATTCCCACGACGGCTATCAGGTACCGGATGAGCGCGGGTGCGGCCTTCAATCCGGTCTACGAGCTGCTAGCGGACTTCCAAGGGGAAGGGCTTGGCGGCAGCGGATGGCTCGTGCTGCTTGAGTTCGCTCCCGACGGCACCAAGGTAACGGCACGGACGTATTCGCCGTACCTTGGTACTTACAACACGACGGTGGACCAGTACGGCTTTACAAATCACATAATCATCGAGACGGGCACTGGGCGGGTGCAGCGGCTGAGCGACTAGCCTGGCCGGATGCTGACCCCTTGTAGCCTGTGTGGAAAGCGGGGAAGCTCCATGCGGATTCGGTTGATGGGTACAGCGGCGGCGGAAGGATGGCCTGCGGTCTGGTGCGCTTGCCAGGCTTGCTGCAGGGCACGGGCCGCCGGAGGGAAAAACGTGCGCACCCGCAGCGGCGCGCTGATCGACGACGACCTGAAGATCGATCTGCCGCCCGACACGTACATGCAAGCCTTGCGTGACGGGGTCGAGCTGTCGAAGGTGCGGAGCCTTTTCATCACCCACACCCATGCCGACCACTACTACCTGCACGAGCTCGCGATGCTCTTCCCACCTTTCGCGCACGACGGCCCGGCGTTGCGCATTTTCGGGGACCGCTGGGCGATCGAAGGGATACTGCAGACATTTCCCAACTGGCCGCAGCGCGAAAACCTTTATACGATCGAGGCGTACCAGAAGATCGAGGTCGACGGGGCAGAAGTGTGGTCTTTGCGGGCGGCGCACTATCCGAGCCGGGGAGCCTTGAACTACGTAGTGCGGCGGGGCGGAAGGACGCTCCTTTACGGCATGGACTCGGGCTGGTTCCCCGACGACAGCTGGGCGGCGCAGAAGGAGTTTCGTTTCGACGCCGTCATCTTGGACTGCACCCACGGGGCCATTCCGGCAGGCGCATATCACGGGGGCATCGACAGCGTCATCGCCACCAAGGAGCGCATGTTGCAAGAAGGCACCGCGACCGAGGACACGGTTTTCGTCGCCAACCACTTCTCACACAACGGCGGCCTGTTGCACGAAGAGCTCGAGGAGCGGCTGAGTCCCCACGACATCTTGGTGGCTTACGACGGAATGGTTTTGGAAGTTTGACGTGGTAAGATGGATGGGGGACGGGCGGGAAAGGAGGCGCCCCTCGTCCATTACCGGGCGCGGCCTGAAGTGCGGCGCGCCGGCAGAAGGTGATCGAGACCGTGTTCCGATATCATCCCACGCTCCCATCCCATCACCAATGCAAGACCTTGCTCGAGATCATCCAAAGCGGCCGGGAGCACCTGCCGGGCCTCGGCCGCAAGCTGGAAGTGGCCGAGGGCGAGGTCATCTACGACTACGGCGACATCGTAGACAACCTGTATCTCGTTGAATCGGGCCGGGTGCGCACGAGCGTCCTGTCGTCGGAGGGACGGGAGCTCGTTACCGGCATCCATGGCCCCGGCGACATGTTCGGCCAGTTTTGCATGTGTCAGCAGCACGTGCGCAACGAACGGGCCGCGGTGATAGAAGCCGGGGAGGTGGTCCGCCTGGGCGTGCAGGAGCTGCTCGATTTAGCCGCCACGGGAACGGGCGCGTTGGCGATGCTGCAGCTGTTTTGCCGGCGCATCTCGGACCTGGAGGAGCAAGTGGCTCAGCTCGCCTTCCACAAGGTGCGCACCCGCCTCGGCATGCTGCTATTGCGCCTGGCGGAGGAAGGCGAGCCGCAAGACGACGGCAGCTTCCTTTGCTACGACAGCCCCACCCACGAAGAGATGGCCAGCCGCATCGGCACGACCCGGGAGCAGGTGAGCACGCTGCTTGCCCAGTTCCGGCGGAAAGGTGCCGTCTCGTACCAGCGCACCGGCCCACTGCGCATCTACCCCAAGTTATTGCGGGAGCAGCTGGAGGAAGAGTGACGCTCGTCCCGTTGACTCGCCCGGCACCTTCGCCTCACCCGTGCCGTTGACTCGCCTGTCGCCTTCGCCCGCCCCCGCCTTTCCAATGTATGAAAACGTACATTCAAACCGGGTGCGTCTGGGATATTCTGGCCTTGGACCTTATCGATGTAGGAAAGGGAGATGCACCCGTGTTGATTCAGGAAAAGGACCGCAAAGTGATTCGCGAGATGTTCGCGGAAGGGTTGCAGGGCCCGGTGAAGCTCGTCGTGTTCACGGAAGGCGTATTGCAGCTTTCCGGCGCCGCTCCGTGCCCGTACTGCAAGCAGACCGTGCAGCTCGTAGAGGAAGTGGCCGGACTGTCGGACCAGCTGTCGGTCGAGGTCGTGAACTTCTACACCGACAAGGAGAAGGTGGCTGAATACGGCATCGCCCGCATCCCGGCCGTCGCCATCGTGGGTGCGGAGGACTACGGCGTGCGCTATTACGGTATTCCGGCAGGGTACGAGTTTACGGCGTTCATCGAAGACATCATGGACGTGTCGAAGGGCACGACGGATCTGGCGCCCGAGACGAAGGAAATGCTGGCCCGGATCGATAAGCCCATGCACATCCAAGTTTTCGTGACGCCGACCTGCCCCTACTGCCCGCCGGCGGTGCGCTTCGCCCACAAGCTGGCTATCGAAAACCCGAACATCAAGGCCGACATGGTGGAGTCGCAGGAGTTTCCGGAGCTGGCGAGCCACTACAACGTGTTCGGCGTGCCGCGCACCGTAATTAACGAAGACTACTACTTCGAAGGGGCCATGCCAGAGCAGTACGCTATTTTGCACGTGCTGCAAGCGGCCCGTAAGCTGACGCCCGAGGAAGAGAAGCAGCTCGCGGCTTTGGCGAGGTAGATGCCCATGGCACTGGAGCTTAGCTTACGTGTCGCGGCACCTGAAGATGTGTATGATACGGTCATCATCGGCGGCGGCCCGGCGGGGCTGAGCGCGGCCATCTACGCTGCCCGGGCCGAGCTGAAGACCTTGGTCGTCGACATGAACCCGAAGGCCGGGGCGCTAGCGATCACGAGCAAGATCGCCAACTACCCGGGCGTGCCCGAGGCGGTGAGCGGGGAGGAGCTGCTTTCCCGCTTCCGCAGGCAGGCCGAGTCGTTCGGCGCGGAGATCGTGCAGGCCCAAGTTCTGGCCACCAGCTTGCGGGGCGAGGTTAAGGAAGTCGTCACGTCCGAAGGGGTGTTCAAGGCGAAAACCGTGATCATCGCCTCGGGCGCCTTGGGCCGCAAGGCGTCGCTGAAGGGCGAGGCCGAACTGTTGGGCAAGGGCGTGAGCTACTGCGCGGCCTGCGACGCGGCCTTTTTCCGGGACAAAGACGTTGCGGTCATCGGCAGTAGCGAGATGATGACCGACGAGCTCGGCATCGTGGCCAAGTTCGCACGCCGGATTTACCTGATTCCCCGGGGCAAGCTGAGCGACGAACAACAGTCGGTTGTGCGTACCCTGCCCAACGTAGAGGTCTTGCCCGGAGCCCGTGTGGAGGAGATTTTGGGCGTCGACGAAGGGCGGGTGACGGGCGTCGCGGTGCGGGAGGACGGCGAGGCGAAGGTGCTTCCCGTGGCCGGTGTGTTCGTCTACTTGCGGGGCAACCGACCGTCTACGAACTTCTTGGACGGTTCGGTAGAGACGACGGAGGACGGTTGCATCGCCGTCGACCCGGTGGAGAGCGCGACGAGCCAGCCGGGCGTATTTGCCGTGGGCGACGTGACATGCAACCCCGTGCGCCAGGCGGTGGTAGCCGCGGCCCAGGGGACGCTGGCCGGCTTGGCCGTGGATAAGTATTTGCGGAAGGCAAAACGCATGCGGCAGCAGTGGGATTAGGCTTGGTTGCAAACGCAAGCGCTTTAGGCCCGGAGTATCGGTACGGCTTGGTGTGGGGACCGGGTTGCCCGCCCGGTTGCAGCGGGCGGACGCAACCGATGTGTGATGCGGCCCGGCCTCCAAGACCCAAGGCTAGGCTTAAGGCTGGGTATAAAGGGAAAGGCCCGGGCGGCTTCGCAGTTCCGGCGGAGCCGCGCCGGGCTTTTTTATTTTTTCGGCGTGCAGCAAGAGGGGCTCGGAGCGGGTTTGAAAGGGCGGCCCGTTGGGGGCGGGGGGCTGAAACTGCGCGGCTATTGCCGGGCAGGTTGGGTGGTTGCCTGGGTGGCGGGGCTGGCATTCAGCCAGAGGGCTGGGCCTCGGACGAGGCTTGGAAGGACGGCCCGTTGGGGGCGCGGGGCTGAAACTGCGTGGTTTTGTCCGGGCAGGTTGGGTGGCGGCCTCAGTGGCGCTGCTGGCGTTCAGCCGGAGGTC
>JAAYLA010000129.1 GCA_012522135.1 Bacillota bacterium
GGAAAGCGAGCTGGCTTCGCGGGTTGCCCAATTAGAGAATGAGTTTACCGCACGCGTGACGGGAATTGAAGGCGCCATGGCCACGAAAGCGGACGTGGACACACTGCAGGACCAGATCGCCACGCTGGCGGAGCTGATCGAACGTACACGGGACGGGGTGTACGATAACGCGGAGGGGCTTTTCGTCCTGTCCGAAGACTTGAAGCAGGCGCAACAGCGGCAGGAGGAGCTTGCCCAGCGGCTGGCCGAGACCGCCCAGGGCAGCGACGACCAGTTCCAGGCGGTAGAGGCTGCCCTAGCCGATATCCGGCAGCAGCTTGAGGTTCAGCGAGGCGGCCTTGCGGCCTCGGAGCTGAATCTTGAACAGCTCGAGCGGGTGTTGGAGCAAGTACGCCAGGAACTGGCTGCGGAGCTGGCAGCCCTGTCGGAAGACCAGACGCGGGCCGCCGAAGCCCTCGGTCGCGTGGACGCCCAGCTGCTAGCGGCCATTGACGAGATTCGGCGCGAGATAGCGGCTAACAAGGAGGCGATCGCACAAGGGCGCGAGGCTACGGCCGCTACAGAGCAGAAGCTCGCCGCCTTGGAGGAGGCCATCTCCGACGTTCGGGTCAGCCTTCTGGACAGGCTCGGTGCTTTGGAGGCCGACAACGCGGCGCTCCAAGACGAGGTGGACGGTCTCGTGCAGGAGGTTCTCATCCTGCAGAGCAAGGTCGGGCTGTCCGAGGAGCAGGTGCAAGAGTTGACCCAGAGGGTAAAGGAGGAACTGGCCAACCAACTCGCTCTGTCGCTGGCGCGCGAAGGTCAGCTCGAGCGGGATCTGGCGAACCTCCGTGCCGAGTTCGACAGCTACCGGCAGGCGACCGAAGAGAGGCTCGGCACGGCGAATACGGCACAACTGCTGGGCATCTTGGGCATCGTCCTCGGCGTGATCGGCTTCTTTATGTAGCCGGACGGGGTGGTATTCCGCCCGCTGATGCGGTATACTCCCCTATGCCGAGGGAAGGTGAGCGTCTGCACAGCATGCAAGGTATCTATTTAGATCATGCAGCCACTACCCCGGTGCGACCGGAGGTAGTGGCTGCCATACAGGAGTGTTTTACGGTACATTTCGGGAACCCGTCGTCTCCCCACGCCGTCGGCTTGGCGGCGGAGGCGGCGGTTCGCCGCGCCAGGGAACAGGTGGCCGCGGCGGCCGGTGTGTCCCGCGACGAGGTAGTCTTCACTTCCGGCGGTACCGAGGCGAACAATCTGGCCCTCCGGGGCGCCGCCCGCACGGTGCGCCGCGGAGGGGGTACGCTGCTTTGCAGCGCGATCGAGCACCCGTCGGTTCTCGAGACCGTGCGGGCGCTGCAGGACGAAGGTTTCTCGGTGCGCCAGATTCCCGTGGACCGCAGCGGTGCCGTCCGCCTGGACCAGCTGGCCGAGCTGGTCGACGCGAACACGCGTCTTGTCAGCGTGGCTTATGTGAACAACGAGATCGGTGCGGTACAAGACATCGCGGAAGTCGTGCGGACCGTGCGGCAGATCAATCCGGACGCGGTCATCCATACCGACGCGGTCCAAGCCTTGGGCAAACTGCCGCTTGCGCCGTGGGCCTGGGGCGTCGATCTCGTCTCGCTCAGCGCCCATAAGATCGGCGGGCCGAAAGGCGTGGGAGCGCTCTTGGTCCGAAGGGGCACGCGCCTTGTTCCCCTTCTGACGGGAGGCGAGCAGGAGGCGGGACTGCGTTCCGGTACCGAGAATGTGCCGGGCATCGTGGGGTTTGGCTTGGCGGCCGAGCTAGCCGCAGCCGAAATGGACGATCTGGCCCGCCGGCTCGGCCGCCTGCGACGGCGCGTCGTGGAACTTGTGCAGGAGCGGTTGCCCGTCGCGCAGGTCCTCGGCCCGCCCCTCGCGGAAGCGGCGCCTCATATCGTCAACTTGGCTCTGCCGGGAGTTAAAGGCGAGGTCATGGTGCGCCTGTTGAGCGAGGCGGGCGTTTACGTCTCCACCGGTTCGGCTTGCTCGGCGAAAAAGCGTGTCCAAAGCCACGTGATCGCGAGTTTGGGCGTCGCGGACGAGCTAAAGGAGGCATCGTTGCGCATCAGCCTGGGTAGGGAGACGACAGAGGAAGACGTCGAGCGAGCTGCGGAGGAGATCGTCCGAGCGTACGAAGAGCTCGTCCAATGGCGCCGCTAGACCGGACTGCAGCTTGGTAAACAAGGTACAGATAGGTGGTTTCATGTCGGAAAGTCGTGAGCTATTGCTGGTGCGCTACGGCGAGATCGGTCTCAAGGGTAAGAACCGGTCTCATTTTGTCAGCGCGCTCGTCAAGAACTTGCAGAAAGCCTTGGAGCGTGTCGACTGTGATGCCGAAGTCAGTCACCGCTTCGGCCGGGTGTACGTCGAGTGGACCCGGGGTGATCGCGAGGCGATATACGGCGTGGTAGCCTCAACTTTCGGCGTCGTTTCTTTCAGCCCTGCAGTGCGCGTGCCCCTAGACCAGGAAGCGATGTGCCGTGCCGCCGAGGAGGCTTTCCGGAGCGCACGGGAAGGCCGCACGGTCAAGACGTTCAAGGTGGAGGCACGGCGCTCCGAAAAGGCTTTCCCCCTGACGTCCATGGAGATTAACAGGGCGGTCGGAGGATACGTGCTTCGCCGGCATCGCGACATTTCGGTAGACGTCCACGATCCCGATGTCACCCTGAATATCGAGGTGCGCTCCGAGGGCATCTTGATCTACTCCCGGGTGATTCCGGGTCCGGGCGGTCTGCCGGTAGGTACGAGCAGCAAGGCGATGCTCCTCCTTTCAGGCGGGATCGACAGCCCGGTAGCGGGATGGTATGCGCTTAAGCGGGGCATCGCGCTTGAGGCCGTTCATTTCCACAGTTTCCCATTTACAAGCGAACGGTCGCTGCAAAAGGTGCGGGATCTCTGCCAAGTCCTCGCAGGGTATGCGGGGCCGATACCGCTCCACGTCGTGCATTTCACCGAAGTACAGCGAGCCATCCAACAACAAGTTCCGTCCTCGTTCCGGATCACGGTCATGAGGCGGTTCATGTTTCGGATTGCCACGGCCTTGGCCGAAGCCCGGGGTGCCCTGGCGCTCGTGACCGGCGAGAGCGTCGGCCAGGTGGCGAGCCAAACCCTCGAGAGCATGCGGGCTATCGGCGAGGTCACCAGCTTGCCGGTGCTGCGGCCTTTGGTAGGGTTTGACAAGCACGAGATCGTGACCGACGCACGACGGATCGGCTCGTACGAACTGTCGATCCTGCCCTACGAAGACTGCTGTACCATCTTCGTGCCGGAGAACCCGCAGACGCGGCCAAAGCTCGAGCGAGTGCGTAAGGTTGAAGAACCACTCGACGTCGACGCCCTCGTGGAAGAAGCAGTGGGCCGGACCGAACTCGAGATCATCGAGCCGCCCCGGACCTTTGCATCTGTGCTGTGAGCTGCGTCGCAATGCTTCGCTGCGGCTCGCTGCCCGGATTTGCCCCTTGCCGTCGTGGGCGAGAGCGGGTATGATCTAGGTAGAAAGACTGCTTTGTTCGCGGTCAACTGGGTGTGCTTTTGAACCGATACATGAACCCTGGGAGACTTTCTCTCGGGCAAGGGAGTACGCCCCGCCCGCAGGGGACACGAACGAGTCCGAGGGGTCACCCCCCTGTTTAGGAGAAGGGTTCAAGTCCACCCGATCCAGCGGCAAAGCGGTTTTTCGCGTCTTTCGGGTCTCCATCCATGCGCCGTTTTACGTCCGCGATCTGCGCGTCCGGGGCGCCCAGCTCCTCCAGGCGAGCGGCCAGTTGTTGCCACACAGCCCGTGCCTGGGCCGTGCGCCCGGCTTCTTCGTGGACTTCACCTAGAGCGTAAGGGGCTTCAACTAGCGACGCGTCGGGTAGAAATGCGCGCTCCCACGCGGCAACGGCTTAGGCGATGTCGACCCGGGCCCGCAGGATCTCACCTCGCGTATAATGTAAGTAGGGATCCATTGGTCCGACCGCGAGTCCGGTCTCGACCACCCGGAGAGCGGAGTCCGTGTCTCCGGCGGTGAGCAGGGCAAAGCCCAGGTAGGCGTAGTTTTTCGGCTCCACGCGGTTTGCCAGGATCCGCTGTTTGTAGGCGCGCACCACCTGGTCCAGCCGGCCCAAGCTGTCCGCCAGCCGGATCAGCTGAAAGTGGGGCTTGGGGAAGTCCGGATCCGCTTCGATGGCTCTTTCGTAGTCGTGCCAGGCGGCCTCCAGCACCCTGTTTGCGAGCATGCGCAAGGCGACACCCCGCATGCAGAGGCTTTCGGCGTCGTCCGGCCGCGTAGCAAGCAGACGGTCGTAGAGGGCGATGGCGCCCTGCTCGTCGCCCGTGGCGAGCAGGCTCGCGGCTTGCCGGAGCAGGCTCTCCCGTTCCGGATGTGTTTGCACGGCGTTCTCTCCTTCCGCCCTTTTGATCAAGACGTGACAGCGCACATCTTCCGTCAGGGTAGGGATATTTTACCATAGCGCATAGCAGAAAGCGTCCGGACCGGTAGGCCTTTCCCGGCGGAGAGGCTGGCAGTCCGGTTGACAGGCCGGACGGTGCGGTGGTACGGTTCGAGTAGAGGAAACAGTCCTATCGGGCGTTCTGAGATCAGAGCGGGGAGGAGGCACCGTTCACCTTCCCTTCGACAAGGTGGCGGGTTTCCATTGAATACGAGGGGTTCCACATGGCAAAGACGGCTTTGGATTATCGTGGGTGCCGTTGTGGTGTCGGTCTCGGGCGCCTTCCTGATGAGATCGTTGGACGCCCCGGCCGACCCTTGGGACGATCTGGTCCTCCCGTCGGGCGAAAGCGCATCGGAGGACGCGCAGCGGATGTTCGCGAGAGCCAGTGAGCAGATGCAGCGCGGCGATTTTCAGGGAGCCGTTGAGACGTATGAAGCGTATCTCGATCGGATCAGCGAGATACCCCCGGAGCAGCTCAGCTCGTACTTCGGCGATTTGGGCCTAGCTCATCTATATCAAGGAAGGGCTGCGGAATCCGCGGGCGATAAGGAGACGGCTCGTCGCCACTACGAACGCGCCGCCTTCATGTTCGAGCAGGCGTCGTCCACGGCCATGTTTACGGTGATCCGGGCGGTGGCGGACTACTATCACGTCATCTCGTCATACTATGCCGACGACTTCGAGCGCACCCGCGACGTGGGCGAGGCGTTCCTGAAGAGCAGGCCCGAGGCTGCGGTGGCAGCGGAACTGCTGCCCGAGGACGTGGAAGCCGTAGTTAAGGAGATTCTCAGCGTCAGCTATTACCAACTGGCCGAAAGCGAAACACAAAATGCCGCTTTAGCCCGCACGCTGCGGGAGAACGCCATGCGCTATGCGGAAGAGGCAATCCGCGAGGCCCCCGGCCGTGTCATTCAACCTTATTATTTCACCGGTATGGCGGCCTGGGAGCGGGGCGAAGCCGATCTCGCCCGCGAGCGGCTCGAGCGCTTCCTGGCTCGTATGGAAGAAATTCCCGAAAGCCGCTGGGACGGAGACGACCGGGCTAGCGTGAACGCGGCCCGGGAGATCGTGCGCAGGCTCCGGGGCGTTGCCCAGTAGCCGTGGCTATGGGCAGCGGGACGGAGCCATGATATAATGACGCCAACATCCAGGCGGCATCCTCCCCCAAGCCGCAGCGTAGCGTTCACTCTGTCTGTGTGAGGTGTTGTTGGGAATGATCGAACTTCCCGTTGTCGGAGCGCTGCACGAAGAACAGATCGATGCAGCGTTAGCCCGGAAGGAGCCCGGTACGAAAGGCGTTTGGATCCAAACCCTGGGCTGCCAGATGAACGAGCACGACACGGAGATCATGCTCGGCATGTTGCAACAGATCGGCTACAAGAGGGTCGCCACGCCGGTCGAGGCCGACCTGATCCTGTACAACACGTGCAGCGTACGTGAAAATCCCGAACGCAAAGTGTACGGCCAAGTCCATATGCTGCGCCAGCTTAAGGAGCGCAACCCGAATCTGATCATCGGCATTTGCGGATGTATGACCCAGCAGAAGGCCGAGCTCGAACGGATGCGCCAGGAGCTCGAGCATGTGGATTTGATCTTCGGCACCCTAAATATCCACCGGTTGCCCGAGCTGCTGAACAAGGTACAGATGACGGGTGAACGCGTGATCGAGGTGTGGCACGAAGAGGGCGACGTAGTAGAAGGCCTGCCGGTACAGCGTGAGGGCAAGCTCAAGGCGTATGTCACCATCATCTACGGCTGCAACGAGTTTTGCACCTATTGCATCGTGCCTTACGTGCGGGGAAAGGAGCGGAGCCGCTCGCCCGAACGGATCGTCGCCGAAGTGCGTGAGCTGGCTGCTCAAGGATACAAAGAAGTCATGCTCCTCGGACAGAACGTGAACGCATACGGCAACGACTTGGACCAGGACGTCGACTTCGCCGACCTTTTGTACCTTGTGAACGAAGTGGACGGCATTGAAAGGATCCGGTTCACTTCGCCTCATCCGAAGCACTTCAACGACAAGGTCATTCGCGCCATGGCGGAGTGCGAGAAGGTGTGCCCGCACGTCCACATGCCTGCACAGTCGGGCAGCGACCGTGTGCTGAGGCGCATGGGACGCCGCTATACGCGTGCCCAGTATCTCGAATTGGTGCGGCGCATGCGCGAGGCGATCCCGGACCTGGCCATCACGTCCGACTTCATCGTGGGTTTTCCCGGCGAGACGGAAGAAGATTTCCAGGAAACGATCAGCCTCGTCAAGGAAGTCGAATTCGACAGCTCCTTCATGTTCATCTATTCGCCCCGAATCGGCACGCCTGCGACGCGCCTGAAGGATCAGGTGCCGGAAGAAGTGCAGCGTGATCGTATCTACCGCCTCATCGAAGTGCAGTCCGAAGTGAGCTTGAAGAAAAATGTGGAGTGGGTCGGTAGGACGGTGGACGTACTGGTCGAGGGCAGAAGCCAAAAAGATCCCGACCGGCTGTCCGGACGCGCACCGAACAACAAGCTCGTTGTGTTCCAAGGGCATCCTTCCCTTATCGGACACACCGTACCGGTGCGGGTGACCGAAGCGCAAACTTGGAGCCTCACGGGCGAGGTGGCGGTCTGAAATTCTGCGGCCGTGCGGTGCGCTCTCCACATGCTCTCCCCGCAGGGAGGGCATGTGCCGTCTTTAGGATCTATTGCGCCGGGCGGCTGCGCCGGAGCGTGTCCTTGTAAGGAGGGACCGCCTCTTGAAAAAGCGAAGAGATCAGAAGCACTTGAGCTCGGTCTATTTGCGGTCGGAACCAGGGCGGAGATACAACCTCTGGGAAGTCGGCGCGCGAGAGGAGTGGCAGTCGGTCCTTGTGACGAGCGACGGCGCCGTCGGCGGCCGGGTCGTCAGAAAGGTGATCGAACCTGCATCCTATATGGTGCGCTACCTTGTCGTGTACCGTCCTGATCTGAAGTGCCATCTGCTGCTGCCCGCCAACACGGTTGTGGGTGCTGACGGCGGCGAGGTCCACTGTCGTTTGTCCAAAGGCGCCCTCGACAAGTTGCCGCCGTACCGCTTTGAACCCATCACGCGTTCGTTAGAAGAGCAGCTTTATGCAAGCCTCGGCGTGACGCCCCATTGGGTCGAAGAAAACGCCTTCAATCCATTCGAGCTCGAGTAGCCCAAGTCTGAGAGGGAGTCTCGGTTTGAGCACACGTCGCACTCCGATGCTGGAGCAGTACTTTAGCATCAAGGAGAAGTACGCCGACTGCATTGTCCTGTTTCGTCTCGGCGACTTCTACGAGATGTTCGACGAAGACGCAAAAGTGGCCGCTCCCGTTCTCGACTTAACACTAACCGGCCGCGATGCAGGTAAGGACGAACGCATTCCCATGTGCGGCGTTCCGCATCACGCCGTAGACACCTACATCGCCAAACTTGTCGAACACGGCTTCAAAGTAGCCATTTGTGAGCAGTTAGAGGATCCGAAGCAGGCAAAGGGCGTGGTGAAACGGGACGTCGTTCGTGTGGTCACGCCGGGCACGGCGACGGACGAGAAGAGCCTCGAGGCCCGGGGAAACCGGTATTTGGTCGCCGTTACGGGCACGTCCCGGCTATTCGGCCTCGCCGCCTGTGACCTTTCTACGGGCGAGTTCCTCTGTACGCAACTGGAAGGTGACGGAGCGCGCGAGGCGCTCGCCGCCGAGCTCGTGCGTCTGGCGCCGCCCGAGGTGCTTCTGGCTCCTGCTCTCGCCGGCTGGGGCCTCGACGCGGAAATACGTAGTGCCGTTCCGGACGCGGTGGTGCAAGTCTATGAACCCGATGCCTTTAGCGACCACGCGGCCCAGCGGCTGCTGGCACACCTTGGCGCCGCGTCCTTCGCCGGATACGGCTTGGAAGCTATGCCGCTGGCTACGCAAGCGGCGGGAGCGGTCTTTCAGTATTTGGAAGAGACGCAGAAGGTGACACTGCGGCACATCACCGGTCTCACGGCCTACAGCCAAGGGGACGGAATGCTGCTCGATCCGGCTACCCGGCGCAATTTGGAACTCACCGCATCGCTGCGCGAGGGCGGGCGGAAGGGCAGCCTCCTTGAGGTCATGGATCGCTGTGCCACCGCGCTCGGCGGCCGCCTGCTCCGCAAGTGGCTCGAGCAGCCCTTGACGGACCCGGAGCGGATCAATCGCCGGCTTGACATGGTACAGGCGTTTGTGGACGACCCGATGATCCGGGGCGCGGTGCGCGAGCACTTGGCGCGAATTGCCGACCTGGAGCGGCTCGTGGGTCGCGTCGCCACCGGCTCCGCAGGCGGGCGGGATCTCGGCCTCTTACGCGACTCTTTGCAGGCGCTGCCCGGCCTCATCGAAGTGCTCGCAAATAGCGGGAACCCTCTCCTGAGGACCGTGGCGGAGGGAATCGACCCGCTGCGTGACATTGCGGATTGGCTGGCTGCTGCCCTGGTCGACGAACCGCCCGTTGCGGTGACGGAAGGCGGCGTCATCCGGGACGGCTACAACGAAGAGGTCGACCGGCTGCGCGATGCCCAGGCCAACGGCAAGGCGTGGATCGCCGAGCTCGAACAAAAGGAGCGGGAACGGACGGGCATCCGCTCGCTGAAAGTGGGCTTCAACCGGGTCTTCGGCTATTACATCGAGGTGACCCGGCCCAACTTGGACATGGTGCCCGACGATTATGTCCGCAAGCAGACTCTGGCGGGAGCCGAGCGGTTCATCATGCCCGAGCTCAAAGAGAAGGAAGAGATGATTCTCGGCGCCGAAGAACGCCTCGCCCGTCTAGAGTACGAGCTGTTTTGCGAGCTGCGTGACCGTGTTGCGGCGCAAACAGTCCGTTTGAAAGACGTCGCCGCCCGTGTGGCGGAAATCGACGTGTGGGCGGCCTTTGCGCAGGTAGCTGCCGAAAGACGTTACGTCCGGCCGGTCGTCGATCGCGGGGAGCGGATTGAGATCAGGGCGGGACGCCACCCGGTGGTCGAAGTCGGCCGCGAGGACGAGTTCGTGCCCAACGACGCCTTGCTCGATTCGCAGCAGCGGCTCATCATTTTGACGGGTCCCAACATGGCGGGAAAGAGCACGTATCTCAGGCAAGTAGCCTTGATCGTTCTCCTCGCCCAGGTGGGAAGTTTCGTCCCCGCCGAGCGGGCCCACATCGGCGTCGTAGACCGCATCTTCACGCGGGTAGGAGCCTCCGACGATCTGGCCACGGGCCAAAGCACCTTTATGGTCGAGATGACCGAGACGGGAGTCATTTGCAACAACGCGACGGAGCGGAGTCTCGTGCTCATCGACGAGCTCGGCCGCGGGACAAGCACCTACGACGGCATGGCCTTGGCCCAGGCGGTCGCCGAATACCTGCACGATGAGATTCGTTGCAAGACGATCATGTCCACGCACTATCACGAACTGACCCGTTTGGAGGAGACCCTGGCCCACTGCCGTAACCTCCGCGTCGACGTGACGGAAGAGCGAGGCCGCGTGATTTTTCTTTACAAGGTCGTACCGGGAGGAGCCGACCGCAGTTACGGAGTGAACGTCGCTCGGATGGCCGGCTTGCCGAGGCCTATCTTGACCAGGGCAGCAAAGCTTCTGGCCCGTCTGGAGAAAGAAAGCGGCGCAGCGACGGATCAGCTCAGCTTTCTCGACTGGTTCTTAGCTGAGCAGGAAGTAGCCACGGCCGCGCCCTTCTCCGGGGAGGAAGAAGCCGTACTCGACGAGCTGCGCTCTTTGCGTATCGAACATTTGACGCCGCTTGAGGCCCTCAGCCTACTCGACGCTTGGCAAAAGCGGCTCGTGCGTTAACGGGGAAGGGAAGATGCGCCTGCGCAGGGAAGGAGGCGTTGCGTTATGCCGCAGCCGAACGAACTCGCCGGTGAACAAGCCGAGCCGATGCAAGCGCCGGCCGATCCGCCCATCTTGCCTCTTTCGGACTCCGTGGCGAACCAGATCGCCGCGGGCGAGGTGGTAGAACGTCCTGCCTCGGTCGTGAAGGAGCTCGTCGAGAACTCGATCGACGCCGGGGCCCGGCGCATCGCCGTCAGCGTGCAGGGTGGCGGGCTGGCCGAAATTCAGGTGACCGACGACGGGCGGGGCATCCCGGCCGACCAGCTCGCTATGGCCTTCGAACGCCACGCAACGAGCAAGATCCGGACGGCGGAAGACTTGTTCGCCACACGCAGCTTAGGATTTCGCGGTGAAGCGCTGCCGAGCATCGCGTCGGTGTCCTATGTTACGCTGCGCAGCAAGCGGCGAGGGGCGCGCATGGGCGCCGAGATCCGGCTCGAGGGTGGGCGTCGCGTGGCGCTCGAGGCCAAAGGAACGCCGGAAGGTACGACCGTGTTGGTCACCCGGCTGTTTTTCAACACGCCCGCTCGCCGCAAGTTCTTGAAGACGGAATCCGGTGAGCGGAGGGCCATCACGGAGCTCGTGACGCGCCTTGCGCTCGCCCATCCCGACATCCAGTTCATTTACGAGGCGGAAGGCCGCGAGGTCTTCCGCACGCCAGGCGACGGCAAGCTCATTTCCGCAGTCGCCGCTTTGTACGGCCACGCCTTGGCGCGGACGTTGATCCCCGTGCAGCGCGAGGCTGCCTTCGGCAGTGTGGAGGGGCTTGTGGCACCTCCGTCCGAAGCGAAGGGCAGCCGTGGCCATTTGTCGGTTTTCGTCAACGGCAGATGGGTCCAAAGCCGGTCATTGGTCGCGGCCATAGAGCGGGGCTATGCAAACCTGTTGCCGTCGCGGCGTTACCCGGTCGCGATCATCGCCGTGACGATCGACCCGCCCCTCGTCGATGTCAACGTCCATCCAGCCAAAACGGAGGTGCGTTTCCGCGACGAGCGCACGGTGTTTTCGGCGGTGCTGCACGCGGTGCGGGATGCCCTGTTGTCTGCCAACTTGATCTCCACGCGCTTGCCGCAGGAAGGAGACGGCAGCGCACGTGCCGATTCCGCGGACGGGGAGCGGCCGGGCCGCGCGGCTCCGGAGCAAGAGGCGCTCTTTCCGCGTCGCAAGGCAGGGCCGGAACCGGGACCACCGCCGGTCGTCTGGCGCCGAGGCCCGGAGCCGTCTCCGGTGCCCGCACCTGCACAATACGGTGGCAAGGTGCCGGCAGGGACCTCAGCCCGCATCGGCCCTTACGACGTCGACTTGACAACGGGCGAGGTGCGTGAGCGGCCGGGCCGGCACCCTTCGTCTGCCCCCGGATGCCACGTTCACGAGCCCGTCTCCGCCGCTGGGGACGAGGCGGCTCTGCCCGCGGGGCCTCCCGACGCCGAGGCGGCGCGCCGGTGCCTCAAGCAGGCTCGCGCGGTGGGCCAAGTGCTCGATACGTATATGGTCGTGCCGGTGCCTTGGGGCCTGTGGCTCGTCGACCAACACGTGGCCCACGAGCGCATCCTATTTGAGCAGGCGCTCGCCGCAGCGAAGACGCGGCCGGACGCGCAGCCCCTTCTCGTACCGCTCACTCTGGATCTTTCGGTACAGGTCCTCGCGTGCCTCGACGAAATTGGCGGCGAGCTGTCAGCTATGGGTTTCGAATACGAACCCTTTGGCGGCAGGTCCATCATCGTACGCACTGTACCTGCCGAGTTCAGCGGGAAGACCGGCGCGGTTGCCGAGCTTTTCGAGGAGCTCGCCGACTTGCACATGGGCGGTCGCAGCGCGGAGCGCCGCGAGCGGATCGCCGCGATGGTCGCGTGCAAAGGAGCGGTGAAAGCAGGTCAGCGCCTTTCGACCGAAGAGATGGAGTCGCTCCTGGCTCGCCTGGCAGAGTGTGAAAATCCCTTTTCCTGTCCGCACGGTCGCCCTGTCGTAGTGGAAATCGGCCGCAGCGAGCTGGAGCGCCGGTTTGGGCGGAGGTAGCATGATAGATTTCATCGAACTGCGTGACGGCCTGTGCGGAGTTCCCTTTCTCATCACGACCACGCGCGATCCACGGGCGGAGCAAGTCCGGGAGGCCCGCAGCCTGGCCGAAAGGACAGGCCAGACGTACGTCGAGCGGAGCGTAGGCTCCCTTACACGCCTCTATGAAGCGGCCCGGCACGCCGGACCGAGCGGAGCGAAGGGGATATTAGTGGTGCACCGGGACGAATACACCGTGTGGCTGCCGGAGGGACTGACCTTCCGCTACCACCCCGGCATGGCGGTGCACCGTATCAAGTCGCTCGCCCAAGGCGGCCACGATCCGATGATCTCGGCGATGGAACTTGGGCCTGGAGAGCGCGTGCTCGACTGTACGGCAGGCCTATGTTCCGATGCTCTCGTCGCATCATTTGCCGTCGGTCCGGAGGGTGCGGTGCAGGCGGTGGAAAGCTCCCTGCCCGTGGCCCTCACCGTTGCCAAGGGACTTCGCACGTATGAATGCGAGCGCAAAGACGTCACTGCGCCGATGCGCCGGATCCGCCTCGTCGCCGCCCGGTCCGACGAGGTCCTGCGAGAGCTTCCGGACGGCGCCTTCGACGTCGTGTATTTCGACCCGATGTTCCACGAGCCTGTGCGGGAGAGCACCGGAATCGCGCCCTTGCGGTACTTGGCCGATCCGTCTCCCGTGTCTGCTGCCCTGCTCACCGAGGCCGCCCGTGTCGCCCGCCGGTCGGTGGTGATCAAAGACCGCACGGACGGGCCGTGGGCCCATGATCCGCGGATCACGAGGTTCGTCGGCGGCCGCAAGCGCCGGATCGGGTACGCCGTGATCTCCGGAGCCGAACGATCTCGCCTAGTGGAGGGTGCCTGATGCGTGAGGAAAGCGGCAAAGGGCCCTTAGTCGTTCTCGTCGGGCCGACCGCCGTAGGGAAAACTGCGGTTGCGATCGAACTTGCGCTCGCGTTGAACGGTGAAGTCGTGACGGCCGACTCGATGCAGGTCTACAAGGGCATGGACATCGGTACGGCCAAGCCGACGCCGAGCGAAATGAAAGGCGTTCCCCATCATCTCATCGACGTGGTCACGCCGGACACCCCTTTTAACGTAGCCTTATACCGGGATATGGCCCACCGGGTGATCGCGGAGGTTCACGCCCGGGGACGTGTGCCGATCGTCAGCGGAGGAACGGGCCTTTACATCCGAGCCGTCCTCGACGAGTTCCTCTTTCCGGACCAAGGCGCGGATCCCGCCCTGCGCCGTCGCCTGCAGGAAATGGCCGCGGAGCACGGTCCCGAACACCTGTACGCAATGCTGGTTCGAGTCGATCCCGAGCGCGCCGCCGAGCTCCATCCCAACGACGTGCGCCGGGTAATCCGTGCCCTTGAGGTGTACGAGGTGACGGGGCGCCCCATGAGCGAGCACATCCGGGAGGCGAAAGCAAAGTCGCCCCGTTACCGGGACGTCCGCATCGGTCTCATCCGCCCCCGCAGCGAGCTCTACGAACGCATCAACCGGCGCGTCGACGAGCAACTCCGGCGAGGCCTCGTCGAAGAAGTCAAAACGCTGCGTTCCCGCTATCCCCTGCAGGATACGGCCCTGCAAGCCCTCGGGTACAAGGAGATCATCGCTTTCCTCGACGGGGAATGCTCCTTGGACGAGGCCGTTCGCCGCCTCAAACGGGAGACGCGCCGGTACGCCAAGCGCCAGCTCACCTGGTTTCGGCGCGACGAATCCATCACCTGGTTCGACCTGAGCCGTTATCCTTCCTTAGATGCCGCGACGGATGCCATTCGCTCCCATGTAGTGAAGGTGCTGCCGGAACTCGCCAGGCCTTAACGCCGGTGCGCAAGGCAGTCCGCCGGTCCGGCCCCGTTGCGCGGCCGAAGGCGGTGGCCAGGCACACATTCGCGCCCCTGCCATACATAGGTATAGTGAAGTGCGTCCCGAGGCTGCCCGCGGCTTCGGATCGCCAAACCGAGGGCAGGTGTTGCATGCCATGGCCATGTCACCAGGGCCACCCCACACAGCCGAGGAGGTGCTCGACCTTTTCGAACAGGGCAAGCTCTCCCCGGCGGAAGCCTTTTCTCTTTTCCGTAGGCTCCACCAAACCGGCAAGGTGCCGGCAGTGCACGTGCCGGCGGCAGCGGCGCCACGGGCAAAGGCGCGAGAGGAGGACGACGAAGCCGAGAGGCGGCGCAGGTTGCAAGAGGCGGAGGCCGAGCTGATGAGCTTGATCGGACTCGACCCCGTAAAGCGGCTCGTAAAGGAGATTCAAGCCTACATCGCCATCCAGCAGCGCAGAAGTGCCGAGCGGTTGGTCAGTGAGCCGCTCGTCTTGCATATGATTTTCAAGGGCAATCCGGGCACGGGAAAAACGACCGTCGCCCGCATACTAGGCAGGATGTTCAAGGAGATGGGGGTACTGCCGAAAGGACATCTGGTTGAGTGTGAACGGGCCGATCTCGTCGGTGAGTACATAGGGCATACGGCGCAAAGGACACGCGAACACATTAAGAAGGCCCTCGGCGGCATTCTCTTCATCGACGAGGCGTATTCCCTGGCTCGGGGCGGGGAGAAGGATTTCGGCAAAGAGGCCATCGACACGCTGGTGAAGGCGATGGAGGACCACAAGGACCAGCTCATCGCGATCCTCGCGGGCTACCAGCGGGAGATGGAGCATTTCCTCTCGACGAACCCGGGCCTGCGCTCCCGCTTCCCCATACACATCGATTTTCCCGACTACTCCGCCGACGAGCTCCTGCAAATCGCCCATCTCATGCTGCGAAAAAGGGAGTATCGTCTTTCGGCCGCCGCGCGTGCGAAATTGGCCGCTCTCCTGCGCACCGAGGCGGGTAAGGCCGACCCCAACTTCGGCAACGCGCGGCTTGTGCGCAACATCATCGAGCGCGCCATACGTCGCCAGGCGGTGCGTCTCGTGCGCAAGGCGAGGATCAGCCGGGACGAACTGATGCTGATCGAGGAGGTGGACCTGGGGGAGGTGTCCGCCGGATGAAACGCTGCATCGTACTGGGTAAGGCGAACGTCGGAAAAAGCCTGTTCGTACTTTCCTTTGCCGAGTATCTCGGAGTGCAGAAGGTATCCGTCACGATCGAGGAGCCGGGCCGGCACGGGCAGAGCCGTACGGTTTCGGTTCGGGATGCTATGGCACAGTGGGTAAGTGACACGCCGCACCAGACCAGGGCCTTGCACGCGGTACAACTCGAGCTGCCGGTGGGCAAAGGGGTGAAGCGGTTCGAACTCGTCGACACGAGCGGGCTGAGCGAAGGGATTCCCCGCGAGACCGCTATCCGCCGGGCCATGGCCCAAACTCTCGCCGCAGTGCGCGAGGCCGACCTCGTATTACATATCGTCGACGCCTCGGCCGCGGCGCAGGAGGGAGCGGTCGAAGCGATCGGCGAGGTCGATTTTCAGGTCGCGCACTTCGCCCAGATGAAAGGGGGATATCTGATTCTCGCCAACAAAATGGACCTCCCGACGGCCAAGGAAGGTTTGGAGCGTATCCGCCAAGAGTTCGCGGGCCATCCCGTGATTCCTGTCTCCGCCCGAACGAAAGACGGCTTCAGGGAGGTGAAGCGGTATGTTTGGCGGTGGATATGATGCCACGTGGCTGTTCAGTGTGCGCAGCTTGGCAGCCCTCTTGTGCGTCGCGTTCGCGGTCAAGATGATGGACGATTTTATGGACCTGCGACATGACGTCGAGCTCGGTGTGCCCAGCATCGCGGCGCGGCTTGGAGAGGCCACGTTGCCATACGCCATGCTACTTCTCGCCCTGGCCGCGCTGTTCGACGGGAAGGCCTCTCTGCCCCTGTTCGCCGCCTCGTATGCCGTGGGCATGGCCTTCGATTTGAGCCGTCCCCTGCCGTCGGGACTTTACGGCTGGCAAGAGGCTGCGTTGGCCTTGGTCGCAGGGGCCATCCTCGCAGGCCCCCTGGAGCAACTGTGGGCCCTTTGCGTCGTCGCCTTCGTGCAGTGCATGGACGACGTCGCCGACAGGGAACATGATTGGCTGGCAGGGACCAACAACTTGGTGCGGCGGTTCGGTCTGGGAGAGGTGAGCATGGCGGCATTGGCCCTCTTCGCGGTAGCTGCTTGGCTGCGGCCGTTCCTCACCGCGGGTGTCGTCGTTGCGGTCGCCTGCGCCGAAGGGATCCTTTGGCGGCTGACGACGGGCAGGCCGAAGACCGGTGTCCGTCCGGCTCAAAGGGGGTGGGCGCCGTGACGTGGACGGAAGCTGGGATTCTCCTGGGCGCATCCTTCGTCACGTTCTTCTTCGGGTATGCCCTGGGACGCCGGGTGGGACGCCGAGAAGGTGTCTTGGAGGGCATAGCCTGCGCGCCCTTGGAATTGAGGCGCCGCAGCTGGGAAAAGGGTGCCTGCTTGGTTTGCGGGACGGTATCCGGTATGCAGGAAGAACGCGCGGCCGTCGACGGACCCCTTTCCGGTAACGCGGATGTTTGAACGGGCCTTTCTGACGGAAGACGAGCGTTTAGGGAGGAAGCATCGGCGAGGGATTGTAACATAAATTTCGTGAAAACACGGATGTGAGATTAATATTTTATTTCGCCGGCAGGAGTCTCCGACCTGACGGCGAAGCAGGAAAACTGCGTAGATCCACGTGAGCAGGAAGATTTCCGAATTCTTCCTGGAAGCGTACTATAGGTTCTCTCTTGCACGGCATTGTCGGATGGGGGAGGTGACATGTCGGGACATATGCGCAAAGCGGCGCGATGCCGGACGGCGGGAATCCCTTTGCGCGCAATTGTCTGGGAAGCGAGTGGACAAACCATTAGTCAATTTTTGATAGACAAAACTCGATGGTGGGGGGATACGCGCATGCAGTTGCGCAGACCGGTTATCGGCTTGTTCGCATTGCTGCTGCTGTCTTTCGTCCTTGCCGGATGTCTTGCCCTCTTCGGTCCCCGCGAGGCGGAAGTGACTGGCACGGTCAAATACGCCGACGGCAAGCCCGTTCCAAACGCGCTCGTGCGCCTCGGCAGTCTCGAGACGACCACGGGAGCCAACGGTGCGTTTAAGTTTGCCCAGAAGGTGAAGCACGGCACGTACCAACTGACGGTCGTCGTAGACGGCGAGGAAGTGCACAAACGTCAGGTGCAGGTGAGCGGTGCAACGTACAACATCGCCGTCGAGCTCCCTCTGGACCATTGCTGGGAGGGGCCGAACCCGCCTGCGGGCATGACGCTCGTCCTTTGCCTCGACGGGCGCGAGGGAGACACCCTTGAAGACATCGGCTTTACGGTCGGCGGACCTGGCGACTGGCGCATCGCCGAGTACAATGGACGCACCTGGTTCGAAGTGAACGAGACGATCGACATCACGTGGGCGGCGATAGAAGTGCCCGAAATGGCGACGGCAAGCCGCATCGTCGTCGAGTTCACAGGCGTGTACACTGCGACCGGCAATACGTGGGGCCTGTTGTTCCCGGACCACGATCCAGGTCGTGCCCACGTCGACGCGTACATGGTGTTGTCGGCCTGGGACGCCATCTATCTGCGTCCGTACGGAGGCAGCACCATCATCACGACGTATAAGAACCCGCCGAAGCTCGAACAGAACGTGCCGGTTACGGTCCGTGTGGAGTACGACCGAACGGCCCATACGCTCAAGATGTGGCGCAACGGCCAGCTCGTCACAACCAACCCTGCACTGCCCGGCACGCTGCCCGAAAAAGAGCGTATGGACAATCCGGACGGGAAGTATCTGAAGCTCTACGCTAACCGATCCGGAAGCGAGGACGATCCCATTCCGACGACAGCACTCTGGACCGACATTCGCGTCTGGGTTGACTGACGTAGCGGCGCAGTCTCCCCGGTCTGCGGAGGACCGGGGAGAAAGGACGTTGGCGACGGAAAAACGGAAATTGTGCAGGAGGCACAGCCGATGAGGTCACGGAAGACGCTGCTTTCAGCTTTGCCGATCGTGCTCGCCGTGCTCGTGGCAGCTTGCGGCGGTCCGAGGGTAGGCGACGTACACGGACGCATCGTGGACGAGGCGGGCAGGGGCCTGGCGGGCGCAACGGTACGTTTGGGAAGCACCGCTACGGCCGCCGACGATGAAGGGAACTTCTCCTTTGTAGGCGTAGAGCTCGGCACGTACGAGCTCGAGGCCAGGGCGCCGGGCAGAGCGCCGTACGTGGCCGCAGTCACCGTCGGGTCCCGACCGACCCAGTTGGAAGTCGTCTTGGAGCGCATCCCGTTTCCGCCCGGTTGCGAGCCCAGGGAAGGCGATCCCGAGTTGCCCCTCGTCTACTGCCAAACCTTCGCCCAAGCAGAAAGCCTCGAGGAGATCGGTTGGCACGTAGGATCGGGCGAGTGGCGCATCGTCGAGGCCGCGGGCAAACGCTGGATCGAAGGGGCGAGCGACGGCGGGCAGCGGTGGGCGTACGTAGAGATACCGGAGCTTGCGGATGCCAGGCGGATCGTCGTGGAATTTACCGGAACGTACGTTTCGGCCGGCAACACGTGGGCACTGCAGTTCCCTGCCGATACTCCGGAGCAGGCGCACGGCAGCACGTTCATGGTGCTGTCCGCTTGGGACGGCGTCTATTTCCGCCGGTACCATGAGAACCTCGCCGTAGCCGAATCGACTATCATCTCTCCTCCCAAACTGATGACGGACGAGGTCGTGACGCTGCGCATCTCGTACGACAGCGAGACACGCGAGGTGGATATGCTCCGGAACGGTCAGCGCCCCTTCGAGTATCCGGTGAGGCTGCCCGAGGCGTACCTATTGGCAGGCTCCGACCAGACGCTGCTCAAGCTTTACGTCAACGTCGGCGGAGCGGCGGGAGATACCGTGGCGCGCTGGACCGATATCCGAGTGTGGGCTGAATAGGAGCGACTTGCAGAGAGGGGTTGTGAGAAAGTGAGCCGTCGCAACACGTTTCTGACGGCAGTGCTCTTGCTAGCCGTCGCAATAGTCGCCGCTGGCTGCGGAACGCGGAATGGTCAGCTCAGCGGCCGGGTCGTGGACGGAGCGGGCCAGGGACTCGGCGGCGTCCAGGTGCACCTAGGGCATTTGACAACCGTCACTGCCTCCAACGGTACGTTTACGTTTGAAGACCTCGAGCCCGGAACCTACGACGCGAGCATTACCGTAGGAGACGAGACGGTCAGCCAAGGCAAGGTCGCGATCGCGGCGCGGGCGCAAAGCATTGAGTTCGTCTACGCAAAGGCCCAAGTTGCCGGCACGGTGGTTGACCACGAAGGCAATCCTCTAGCAGGCGCGAAGGTGACAGTGGCGGGTGTATCCGGTCAGACAGCCGGCGCGGGCAGTTTCGTCTTGGACCAAGTGCCGTATGGAACACACGACTTGAGCGTTGAGGTGGACGGTACGGCCCTTTGGTCTGAGCCCGTGACGATAGACCGCGCGCAATTGGCCTTGGCAATTGAGCTCCCGTCGTGCCTGCCTGGGCCCAATCCGCCGGAGGGCATGAGGTTCGTGTACTGCGAGGACTTTACGTCAGGCGACAACTTAAGGGCTTTGGGTTGGGAGCCGGTCAGCGGATGGACGGTCATCGAGGCCGATGGGAGACGCTGGATCTCCAGCCCGTCTTCGGGTTTGACCAGCACCTACGTCACCGTCCCCGAGATGGGCAATGCGACGAAGGTGGTTGTCGAATACAAGACCCGGTTCGTGGCCGGTAGCGACATTTTCGGCGTCAACATTTTGGCCAACGAGTTTCCCGGCGGCGACCAGCGGCGTGGAGGCACGAGCTTCTTCGCGGCATCCACGGGCAAAGGCAAGACCGTAAACATGCGAAAGATCACGAACAACAACTATCCGGGGATCACGCAAGGCTTTGACCATCACTTCCTGCCCACATCCTTCGACGTGCCCGACGGTTCAGTGGTCACTTTGCGCATTACGTACGATCACCACGCGAAGACATTGGATCTACACTACAACGGCCAAAGGGCGCCCGGATATCCCTGGAATCTGCCGAACGATGCGCTGATCCGGAGCGCGAACAACAACAAACTGATCTTGTTCGCTCGTGACACCACGGCACACTGGACCGACATCAAAGTATGGGTGAGCCACGACTGAGCCGCCGCGGAGTGTGCCGGGAGGACACGGCATTGCGGCACCTTCCGTGACGGCACGCGAACACCTCAAGGGGGGACTGGAGATGCGAAGGACTCGGTTGTTGGTCGGTCTCATCGGGATATTGGCACTTTCGCTTGTGGTTACCGGCTGTCTGAACCTGTTCGCTCCGAAGGTCGGCGAAGTCCGCGGCAAAGTGACGTATGAAAGCGGAACGCCGATTGAGGGAGCAGAGGTAAAGTTAGGCACTGCAGTAGCCAAGACGAACGCGCAGGGCGAGTACGCGTTCACTAAGATTCGCCACGGGACGTATGACTTCAGCGTTGTGGTAAACGGAACGACCGTTCATACGCAGAAGGTGACGGTCGGAGACAAGCCCGCCGTCGTCAACGTGACGGTGCCCGATCCGGTTCAGTACGGTAAGGTCGTAGGGACGGTGAAGCGCGACGACGGCGATCCGGTAGCAGGCGCGACCGTCCGCCTCGGCGACCGGTCGACGACAACCGATGCGGACGGCGCTTTCGAGTTCAGTGACGTGCCCTACGGCACCTATACCGTACGCGTCGAGGTGGACGGTAAGGAACATACGGAGCAGGTTGAGGTCAACGCACCGGAAGTTTCCGTGCACTTCGTCATTGAGGAAGCAGGGCCCGCGCTCGTATACGACGAGGACTTCTCCGGACCGGGCGATGACCCCGCAGCCTTCGGTTGGACGACCCATGACGGGTGGTCCATCGTGGAGCGAGACGGCAAGCGCTGGATTCAGAGCGCGCATGAAGTCGAAACCCGTGCGTACATCGAGATTCCCGATTTCGCCATGGCGAAGCTGGTGATCGTCGAATACACTACGATCCTCGACTCGGGAGCGGCAGCCGCCGTACGTATTTTGGCC
>JAAYLA010000130.1 GCA_012522135.1 Bacillota bacterium
CATTGATGCGAAGAGTGTTGTTCCAACCGTACGGTCCACACACGTTCGTACCGTCGTCTAAGTTGCCGTGTGAGGTGATGACCTTCCGGCTCGTCCTCTAAGCTTCGGATCCCCAATATTATCTTCTGGAGGTAGACGTGTGATGACTTGCCGTTCCAAGAGAATGACACTACTGAATACATTGCTTCTCTTGCTCGTCGCAGTCGGCGTCGTATCGGCGCAAACACCGGTTACCATCCACGTGTTAGACGCCATGGGTCTCGGGTTCCGTGACACGTTCCTCGAGCTCATAGCGGAGTTCGAGCAAGAATATCCCCACATTAAAGTGGAGGCCCAGCGGGCAACTAGTTACGTGGATGCCTCGGAGAAGTTTATCGTCGCGATGATGGGCGGAACCCCGCCGAACATTCTCCACCTATCCCATGCTCGGTCCTTTGACCTCCGGTGGACGGGCGCGTTCATGCCTATTAACGATTACATCGCCAACGACCCCAACATGGATCTCGACGATTTTTACCCGCCGTTCCTAGAGACTGTCATGGTCAACGGCAACATCTACGGGATTCCCTATACGGTGAGCACACCCATCGCATACGTGTGGCCGGAAACCCTCAGCGAAGCAGGTTTACCGCCTCGCGCACCCGAGACCTGGGATGAAATCGTGGAGTTCGGCCGCCGCCTTAAGCGCGACCTCGACGGGGACGGCAATCCGGACAGGTGGGGCATGGACATAACCCGCGAACCCGACTGGCTCACGGACGCGTTCATCGGTCAAGCGGGCGGTTCGATGCTGAGTGCCGATCTTCGAACCGTCGCTTATAACTCCGATGCGGCCGTAAGAGCCATGCAGTTCCTCCAGGACGGCATCTTGGTTGAGGGGTTCATCCGTTATCCGGGAGCCCCGACGGACGAGTTCTACGGCGGGCGTCTCGGTTGGGCTTATCGCACTACCGCAGGACTGCCGCAGCGGATCCAGCAGGGTCAGGAGTGGATGCATCCGATCACCGCAGGTCCCATGGCATGCGACGTTGAGTGCTTCGTGCCCATCGGTGGAGGCGGCCTGTTGGCGGTGGACACGGGTACGGAAGCGGAACGTGAAGCTTCCTACCTCCTCCTGAGTTTCTTGGCGCGGCCGGAAAACGTGGCCAGGTTCGCCATCGCCTCGGGTTACATGGCCGTGCGGCGGAGCGCGCTCATGGAACCCATCATGCAGGACGCTTTCTCCGAGACGCCGGAGTACCAGATTACCTATGCGCAGCTGGCATACGCCCATCCGCAGGCGCAAGGCCCCGCGTGGGCCACGGTGCTCGATGCCGTGTGGAAAGACCGCCCGAACGTCCTCGATCCTCTGTTCATCCACGGTGCGCCCGTGCGGACAGTCCTCGACGAGGCGGCACGGACAGGCAACCGGCTCATGGCAGAGTTCCTGGCTCAGCATCCCGAGCCAGCGCATCCGGCAAGGTAAGGCAGACAGTAAGGAGATCCCGAATCAACACTGAGCGCGGGTACCCGCGCTCAGTGCTGATCTATAATCAGCATCTCATCTAGGGGGTATACCGATGAACAGACAGGGGGTTCGACGTGTTCGTTGGGTAGCTGCTGCCGTCGTGGTTCTTCTGATGGCGGCTACGGCCTTTGCCGAACAAGTGACGATCCGTTTTAACTACCGCGGTGGAGCGGCTCGTACTGCTAGCGTCGAGGCATGGATTGCCGAATTCGAGA
>JAAYLA010000131.1 GCA_012522135.1 Bacillota bacterium
TGAGGCGGTCTCGAAAACCGTTAGGCGCATTTTGTGCCTCGGGGGTTCAAATCCCTCCCTCTCCGCCACACGGAGGAGTCGCGTAGCTGGCCTAGCGCACACGACTGGAAATCGTGCCACCCCAAAAAGGGTGACGTGGGTTCGAATCCCACCTCCTCCGCCAGCTAGAAGACCGTTTTTGCAGGTCTCTGCAGTCGCTACTGAGCACTCGTTTGACTGCAATAGTACCGCGAAACGGCACACGAACAGAGGGCGAAGCCGCTACTTCGCCCTCTGTACCTGGTCCCACCAGGTGAGTCTACTCGCTGGACGTGGCTCGGGTGATGCCTTCCATCGCTCGTGCCACGTCTTGTTTCATCTCCTCGGTCACGCTCTGGTAGATCGCGAGCGTTGTCTTTACGTCAGCGTGACCTAACAGCATACCAGCTGCCTTCACGTCCTCTTCTCGGCTGTTCGTGCAAACAAAGCCGTCTGGTGTGACCACCTCTTGCTCGGCCTTGTGTCGTCTCAGCGCGGGTACAACGTCGGAAGGTATCGGAATGTCGCGAATACTCTTGTGACAACTGTCCCGAAGGAACGCGATGAATGGTCGCGGTAGTGCAGTAGGCAAGGCCGCTTCCCTCCGTTGTTGAACCGTCTTGCGGCATTGGCGGTTGTTATAGGTGAGGGCTGCGCTCACGGACCGTATGGGAGGCCACCGCCTTGAACGTCGAGCGGCAATTTGAAGCGCTTGTCATACGCAATCAAGACTGGTTGCTGCGGTATGCCACGAGCCTGGTCCGGGATCACCAAATCGCCGAGGACGTCGTGCAGGAAACCTTTCTCCGGGCGTTCCGTGCCTACTCCGGCTACGAGGACCGCGGCCGGGAGAGAAGGTGGCTGCTCACAATCGCCCGCAACGTTGCCTTGAATCATCTGAACAAGCGCGACAGGCGGTGCGAGGTGAACCTGTACGGACTGGGCAGCAACGACCAGTACTTGGAGGATCTTATCCTGGCGCAGGCGCCTTCGGCGGAGGAGATCGCCTTAGCCGACGAGCTGACGCGCCGGGTGCTGGCGGCAATCCGCAACCTACCCAAAAGCCACCGGACGACGTTCTACTACCGCTATATTCAGAACTTCAGCGTGCACGAGACGGCGGCCCTCACCGAGCAACCGCCGGGTTCCGTGAAGTCCAAGTGCCACTACGCCATGCAAAAAGTGCGCAGGAGCCTCTTCGATTACCTGGTGGAGGGGAAGTACGTCATGTCTTGCCAGCAAGCCCACATTTGCCTGTGGCAGTACGCTCAAGATGCAATCCAGCCCGACGACAGGGCCGCCGTGGAGCGTCACCTGAAAGTCTGCGGCGAATGCTCGGACTTGGCCGAGTCGCTCCGCGTCTTGGTGCAACGCATCGAACCAGCGCAGGAGCACGAGATGAGGCATTACCTGATCTCCATTCAGGTAGACGACAACCGGTGCCTCTCTTACTTCGGCCTCATCGCGCCCGTACCCAACTACGATGAACTCAATGCCTTGCTGCAGGAGAGAGATGGTCTGATTCCCGCGACCGAGATGTGGTTTACCGCAGGTTACGACGCAGAGTTTCAGCATATGGCCGAATTCGACAACGAGGGGCACCGCATCGAGTTTGAGCAGTTCCCGAATCCCAACAACCCGGGCAACATGCGTTATCGATATCGCAAGATGGTGCGGGTCTATCCTCGACACGCCATGTCGTCCGTCGGTTACTGGCCCCGAGTACTGTTCCGGCAGTCGGCCCACAACCCGAATGTCGTGAATGTGCAAATGCAAAACCATCTCAATGCGGTAGCCAGGTCCGGCCTCTACATCGCGGTGCCTGGCTCGGCCAAGAACATACGCGTGAAGCGGGGCAACGGCGTCATTGCGGCCGGCGCCTACAATTTCGCTTATGCGGACCGCTACGTTGGCGATGACGAGCTGCTGGTTCTGGAATTCTCGTTTGAGAAAGGCTGACGCACAGCACCGCGGCCGGACAGGCTACTGAAGTCTGACAGGCTACTGCTCCCGACGGGGGAGAACGCCGTGGACCTCGCCGGACGACGGGTTGGGCAGCGAAGGTATACCGACATCGACAACGTCCGCTTCGTCCTCCGGAGCGTTTACAAATACGACCGGGCACTGCTGGGCCTCGCTGCCCTGAATGCCGTATTCTCATCGATTACCCATTTCGTCCCCATCCTCATGCCGAAGCTCGTGAACGACCAGCTGACCACAGGCGGCGCTCCGGGCACGGTGCTCGCCATTGTCGCCGTATTCAGCGCCGCGCTCTGCGTGTCCGCCAGTATCGCGCAGACGGCAGGCAACTGGCTCAGCCACCGCTTTATCGTCGTGCGGCTGCGGCTGATCGCGGAGTCCGGGTACAAGTTCATGACAATGGACTTCCAGAATCTGGAGGATCGGAAAGTTCTGGACATGGCACAAAGGGGCGACCGGGCGTGCA
>JAAYLA010000132.1 GCA_012522135.1 Bacillota bacterium
CACGAACCAGACGTCGTCGACGCCGTGACCGGTTGTATCTCCGGGTTGGTTGTCGGCGATCCAGTAGTACAGGGGCCAGCCGTTGTACGTGAGCTGCAGGCTGCCGTCGGTCCTCTGCGTGACGCCGAACTCGCCCGCCAAATTGTCCGGCACTTCGACCTCATCGAGGGATTCGACGATGAGGGGAGGCCATATGACCGCGCAACCGCCGTAACAAGTGCTTTCGCCGGGCGGGTCGGGCGTGAACAGATACAGCGTCATCCCTTCACCGTCGACGAGGAAGTGCCCGAGTTCAGGCGAGTAGCGCACGTCGATCTTCACTGCGCCTGCAGCAACTCCGTAAGCAGCGACTAGGATGAAGCCGACCAGCAGAAGACGCGTCAATCCTTTGTGCATGAAATCCCCTCCTATCCGAATTGGGTGTCAGTCGCTGTTCACCCTTCTCTTACGGATAGGGAGAGAGACCGGATCACACAAATTGCGCGTCCAATCGTTTCGAGATGCCGGACTGCGGCCGGGCGACGGAGCGGAAATCGGTTTGTCCTGCACCCCGCCGCCCGGAAAAGGTCCGCCGGGCAAGCGGTCCCGCAACCGTCGCCCGGGATCCGGCTCTACGGGCTGCCCCCCACGACGCTAGGCGACCGCTCCCTCCCTGCGGCGGAGGAGCGGGCGGACGTAGGCGATGAAGACCGCCAGCGAGAGCGCCACGGCGAGGGTGCTCAGGGCAAAGAGCGCCCGGTAACTGACGAGGTCGGCGACCCAGCCCAGAAGCGTCGAGCCCAAGGCGATGCCCAGGTCAAAGGCGGTGAAGAACGACGCATTCGCCAAGCCGAACCGCTCTTTCGGGACCATGCCCAGCAGCGCCGCTTGCAAGGCCGGCTGGGCGGAACCGAAGCCAAGGCCGTAGAGAACTGCCGCGGCGACGACCCCGGCTAGCCCCGTGGCCGAGCTGAGCACGAACAGAGCGCAGATCGACAGGAGCGCCGCCGGCACGATGACGGAGGCGGCTCCGTAGCGGTCGGACAGCTTGCCTGCGATCGGCCGTGCCAGCGTCAAGGACAAGGCGTACACAAGGAAGTAGAGGCCGGGGTTCACGTCGATGGTCACGGCGAAGAGGGGCACGAACGTAGTGACGGCGCCGTAGGCAAAGGTGAGGAACACGACGGCCAAAGACACGGGCAAAGCAGCCGGATCGTAGAGCGCGATCTTTCGCCGAACTTCCGGACGTTGGAAGGGAAGGCGAGGTCCCGCGACGGCCAATAGCGCGGCCACGGTCAGGGCTACCGCCAGCAGGAAGACCCCGCTGAAGGTGTAACCGTCCAAGGTCCAGGTGCCGAGCAGCGGACCGGCGGCCATCGCAACGGTCATGGCCAGGCCGTACCATCCCATCCCTTCCCCTCGGCGGTTGGCAGGCACGATGTCGGCGATCACGGCAGCCGCAGCCGTTGTGACAAAGGCCCAGCTGGCACCGTGGAGCAGCCGCACGAGGAGTAGGGTACCGACGCCTTGGACCATGCCATATAAGTACATGGAAAGTCCGTAGAACGCCAAACCGATCAGCAGGAATGGACGCCGGCCGTACTGATCGAGCAGACCCCCGGCGATGGGGCGCAAGATCACCGCGACTAAAGTAAAAATGCCGACGGCGAGGCCGACCTGGGTGTCGTGGCCGCCCAGCTCTTTGACGAACAGCGGCAGCGTGGGCAAGAGCAGGTAGAAGCTGGTGAAGAGGAAGAGCGATCCCAGAGACATCAGCACGAAGGCACGGGTCCACAGTCTGTCCATGACGAAACCTCGCTTTCTTTACTTAGGGTCCGGACCGGACGGCGTTTGCACCCGGCGCGACGCCGCCCGTAAGGCCGGCAGACTTCAGGCAATCACGAACGGACCAGCAAGTAGGGGTCGGACTCACGGGCCGTGCGCAGCGCTTTGGCCCACCAGAGCAGCCGGTCGAGCAGCGTGACCATGGCCCCTTCCACTATTTCGCGCTGCACCGGCTCGCCGTCTTCGTCAAACTGGCGGCGGGCAAAGTGAAAGCTTACCGTATCGCGGATCGCTACGGCGTGCAGCTCGGCGAAGACCAGGCGCAGCTGCTCCACCGCCCTCAGCCCGCCGGAGATGCCGCCGTACGAGACGAAGGCGACCGGCTTGGCGTACCATTCTTCGTCCGCATGGTCGATCATTGCCTTGAGGGTCGCCGGGTATCCGTGGTTGTACTCGGGCGTGACGACGATATAAGCGTCCGCCCTACGAATGCGCTCGCGGAATTCTTGTACCTGTCGGACCGGGACTCGTGTAATGCGGGTCGGCAGGGACAGCTCAAGCGGATCGAGGACGTCCAGTGTGAACTCGTCGCGCTGTGCGATCTGCCTCTCGACCCACCGGGCTACCGTCTCGCCGAACCGTCCCTCCCGGTCGCTGCCAATGATCAAAGCCAGATGAATCTTGTGCTGCATCTCGCTCATCCTTTCGTTGGGTTCTCTTTCGTTGACACTTCCGAGGATACAATCTAAAGTTAACTTTAGGTCAATACCCTGAGCGCGATTTTTTTCTTGGGCGGTATGTTCATGCCGATCGCACGGGCAGGGGAGGCCGGAAAGGAGCGAGGTAGATGCGGGAAAAAGGCGGAACGCGGGTTGGAGACGCAAGGCGGTGGACCGGTATTGAGGACGAGCGGTGCGCCGGGGAGCCGGCCTGCCGGGAAACGACCTGCACCGATCCATTCGAGCGATTGCCGAGGCCTAGCGACGAGCTGACCATCGGCGAGGTGGCCAGGCGCAGCGGAGTGGCGGTGTCGGCCATCCGGTTCTACGAGTCGAAAGGCTTAATCCAGAGCCGCCGCAGCGAGGGAAATCACAGGCTCTACCCGCGGCACGTTTTGCGGAGGATTGCGGTGATTAAGGTCGCCCAGCGGACGGGAATGTCCCTCGATGCCATCCGGGAGGCCTTGACCGGGCTGCCCGACTGCCGTATGCCCACGAAGGAGGACTGGACCCGGCTGTCGCGGGCGTGGAAGGCGGAGTTGGAAGACCGCATCGAGCGCCTGATGCGTCTGCGGGATCAACTCGACCAGTGCATCGGGTGCGGATGCCTTTCGATTTCCGACTGCCCGCTGCGCAACCCGGACGACCGGCTCGGCACCGAAGGACCCGGGCCGAGACTCTTGGATCCGGATTGAGGGGGGATACCGCCTTTCTCCGAGCGATCAATCGGCCTGCTTTCAGCCGGCCAGGACGCTTTCCGGCCACTGCGGCCCTTGGGTGATCAACTGGCGCATCCACCGTATTTCTGCATCCCGCATTGTCAGGTCGTGGTCCAATATGGCCCGCACGCTGGCAAACTCCGGACCGGTACGAACAACACAGGTAGAACGTCCCTTGACCGGGGTATTTAAGGGGCATAACATTTAAATAGGTTAATAGTTAACCATTAAACAGATCGTGGCGCCGCCTGTGCGCCTTCGGTCCTGAAGCAGGAGATTGTCGCCATGACCGTACCGGAGGAAATCGCCCGCATCGAAGAGCACCTGCGCCGGCTGGCCGGGCGAGTCAAACAGGACTTGACCGCAGCGTCGGCCAACCTTGTGCCCGCCGCGCAGCTCGACGTCTTGCGGTGCTTGTATCAAAAGGGGAGCCTCACCGTATCCCAGCTGGCCAAAGAGTTGAGCGTCACGGCCAGTGCCGTCACGTCGCTATCCGACCGGCTTGTGAAATCGAACTTGGTGCAGCGCATGGCCGATAAGTCGGACCGCAGGCTCGTCCGGCTCGGCCTCACACCGCAAGGGAGGGAGCTGTTCGAAAAAGTACACGCCGAGACGTTAAAGCGCATACGGAGATATTTTCAACGGGTACCGCAGTCCGAGATGCAGGCCTTTGCCGACATCCTGGCACGGCTCGTGCATCTCATGGAGGAAGGTTCGGGACAAGGGGAGCCGGCATCGTAGTTTGTCGTTCATACCTTTCGCACTTCCAGGGCAAGGGACGGTCGTACTACGCAGCCAGGAGGCATCTGCGATGATCAAGGCCATGTTGGACGAGGCGTTGTTGCAGCAAGGCTTACGGTACCTGGCACACAATCCGGAAAAGAACTTGCCGAATCTGTTGAAGTGGGGAGAACGGGTAGCCCGGGAACCGCAGCACAAAGAATACGCCCGCAACTGGCGCCGGCTGATGGAGGACGAGAACAACAACTGGCGCCGCCTGATCGTGCGTTTGCTGAAGGAGACTGCCCCGAACGTGCGCCGGCGCCTGGCGGTCAACTTCTTCATCCACGCCGGCGTGCTCGCACCCGAAAACCGCAGGCGGGCGGAAGAGCAATACGGCGTGCGCATCCCGTGGGCCATCTTGATCGATCCGACCGGCCGCTGCAACCTGAGGTGCCGGGGGTGCTGGGCGGGCGCCTACGATCACTCGCAAGATATGGGCCTCGAGACGGTCGACCGGGTGATCACGGAGGCCGAGGAGCTGGGCATCCACTTCATCGTCATGTCCGGCGGGGAACCGACCGTTGTGATGGACGACCTGTTCTACCTGGCCGAAAAGCACAACAAGTCGGTGTTCCACATTTATACGAACGGTACGCTGATCGACGAGCGGGCCGCGGCACGCTTTGCGGAACTGGGCAACGTCACCTTCGCCGTCAGCATCGAAGGCCCCGAGGAAGTGACCGACGCACGCCGGGGCAAAGGCACGTACCGGCGCATCATGCGGGGCATCGAGGCGATGCGTGAACACGGCCTCGTCTACGGTTTTTCGACGACATATACCCGGGAAAACGCGCACCTTGTGGCCACGGACGAGTTCATCGACGGCATGATCGATCTCGGCTTTGCCTTCGGCTGGCTCTTTACCTACGTCCCCGTGGGCGCCGATCCCGACCTCGATTACATGGCTACTCCCGAGCAGCGCAAAATGGTTTACGAGGCGGTGCAGCGCTGGCGCAGTGAAAAGCCCATCTTCGTCGCGGATTTCTGGAACGACGGCGAGTTCGTCGGCGGCTGCATCGCAGGCGGACGCCACTACCTGCACATCAACGCCCGCGGCGACGTCGAACCTTGCGCTTTCGTCCACTTCGCCAACGTCAACATCAAGGACACGACCCTCGTCGAGGCGCTCAAGTCTCCGATTTTCCGGGCCTACGAGAAATACCAGCCCTTCTGCCATAATCACCTGCGTCCTTGTCCCATCATCGACTGCCCGGAGATGCTGGTCAAGGTCGTGGAGGAGTCGGGCGCTTACTCGACGCAAGGGGACGGGGTTACGGCGCACCGGATGTGCCAGGCGCTGCTGGGGTACTCGCAGGAGTGGGCCCAGGTAGCCGACGCCGTGTGGACGGAAAAGCATCCGGACTACGTAAGCAACGGCGAGCCGGAGCCGGACGGCGTACGGAACGGGGCCAACGGCGCGAGCGAAGGAAATTTGGTCCTGGTCGCACACAGGTCCGGTGCTACCAAAGACGCGGATCGGGAAGTAGGATGTCGCACCAACCGCTGACCTCGCACTGCCCGTAGTCATTTCGGCCGGCTGCAAGCACCGTACCGGCGGCGGTCAGGCCCAACGTGTGCGCGCAACCGGCCGTCACCGCCACGATGTCGCGCCACGTTTCCAAGCTGCATTGGCCGTCGTCGTTTCTTCCCACCGCC
>JAAYLA010000133.1 GCA_012522135.1 Bacillota bacterium
CCTGCCGTTTTTTCGCCGTCCACCGCCGGCGTCACCCTAAAGCCCCCTCGCGCATGAGGAAAACATCGGCTACGACGGAGTACGTATACAGCTCGACGCCGGTGAACATGTCGAGCTCGTACGTGTCCGTTCGCTCGAAGCCCAGTGCCTCCAAAACTTCGATCCCTACGGCGTCGAGGTCGGGGACATCGATATGCACCGCATCGAGGCCCTTCTCTTGAAAGGCATAGCGCAGGATCACCCGCATGGCGTCAAGGCGCAGCTCCCGGTCGTTCCACAGCGCTTCACTGCCGAAAAGGGGGCTGATCCACGCCTCGTTGCCCATGACGCCTATGCTGTGCAAGTCAAAGTCGCCGACGTATCGACGGGAGGCATCCTCGATCGCCCACTGTTCACTATACGGATCTTCCGAGTACATGTCAAACCAAATGTACATGTCGGTCTCGGACGTGTCGTCGGCGTGCACACCGGTGCTGAGGCGCTTCACCACGGGATCGTTCACCATGCGCAGCCGCTCGGGCAGGTCGCTCCGCTCCAACGGGCGCAGGCGCACCCGCTCACCCTGCAGTACCATGATGCCCACGGCACCTCCCCTGAGCCAGCAGTGGAACTTCGGCGCGCTCCCATTGTACCCCTTCGCCCGCCGCATGTAAACGGGCGAGCGGGAACGCGGGCCGGGCTGTGCGCGGGTGGGTCCTGCCCTGCGCCATTCTACTCCACAGGCTGTACAGTGTAGGTTCCCTGGATAAACTGGTACACGTAGTCGTAATACAGCTGCCGATTCCGCCCTTCCATCCGCGATGCCCGGGCGAAGTCCTTAAAGTGCTGGTACCAGCCGATCAAGGTGCCTTCCATATAACCGTACTCGACGCCGGCGTTCAAATACTCGATCCACTTGCGGTCCTTTTCGGGTCCTTTGAACGCGTCGGCTTCCATCTCCACACCCATGCCGGCCGCGTACGTAAGCTCGGCGTTCGTCTGCAGCAAGTTTGTCAGCGTGCTGAACATGTGGTTAGGCTGCATCATGACGCCGTCGATCCCGAGCCGCTCCCAGTCGTAATAGAGCCCTGCGCGGATATACGGGATCCAAAACAGCTTCAGCCCGTGGGCGTGGGCGAGATCCGAGGTGTAGCGGATCATCGCTTCCTCAAACGCGCTCGTGGCCATGCCCACGTCTTCCATCTGCCAGTAGACGCCGATGAGCTCCAGATGCTCGAACGCGGCCTGTTCCCAGGAACTGAGGAGCATATGGAAGAACCAGTCGGCCACTTTGCGCGCGTCCGCCAGAGCCTCCTCACCCCTCGTGTAGTCGAGGTTTTCGGATACACCGTCGCCGTCCACATCGCCAAAGTAGCGGCCGGCCGGCGTAGGATAAACCGTCGCCAAGATCACCTTCAGCTTGTAATCGGAATCGCCGAGCGCCTCCTTCGCCCTGGCCACTGCCTTGTTCAAAGCGTCCAGCTGCATATTCGGGCGAAACAAGGTGTCGTGGAAGATTTGCCAGTCGAGCATGTTGCCGACGGACCACACGCTGGCGCGGCTTGCATACTCGCGGCCCGACTCGGCGTACTTAGGCGGCGAGATGAGCACCGTGTCGAACATCCAATCCAAGGGCGTGCCGTTGGCATCCAGATATGCAACGTAGGGCAAGTAGTCTTCTACCCGCCACAGTTGGTCGCCGGGCTGGCCCGCACGTCCCCCAGCCGGGAGCAGGATGATATGGTGCGCGCCGCCGACCTCGGGCGTGCCGGCCTTCATGTAACCGGGCGCCCGCGGCTCGGGATCGGCCTCTCCTTGCGCCAACCGGGCATTCGCGGCCACCCCCCGCGTGCCGTAGATTTCCACCTCATCCATAAACACCCACACCGCGACGGGCACGGTGAGCCGCACATACCGCGCCGCGATGTTCAGATCGGCAAGTTCGTACGGGAAAGTTTGGCCGGAAGCGACCGCCGCCTCGCCCGGGTAGTTCACGCGCCCGAGCCGCTCCCAGTGCGTGCCGTCGGCCGAAGCTTCGAAGAGGACGAACCGGGGCAGGTGGATCCCGGCGTCGCTCTGCTTCAGGAAGTTGGCCCAAATGCGCGAGACGGTGTGCACTTCCTCGAGATCGACGGTAATGCGCCGCTCGAATCCTTGCGCGAAGCCAACCCACGCGGGATTCCAAAAGCTCGTCGGAGCAAGCTTTCCATCGGTGAGCTCGCCGCCGGAGTCGGGATAGTTCCGCTCATCCTTGCGGCTGCCTTCGTTATCGTAGCGCATGACCACCGTATAGGACTTGCCCAAAGCGACGTTCGCCTCGGACACTCCTTGCGCTGCGACCGTACCTTGTGCGAGCCATACGAGCAATACCATGAAGCCAATCGCTTTGCGCAACACACTGACGCCTCCCGTCGCGATAAAGTATACAAGCATGGCGCGCAACCAAGTTGCATTTTCGTCCGAAGGCGTTTCACTCTCGTACGCATCCCCGCCGGAGGATCCTAAGAGGTATGGAGTTCCGATTCCTTCGGCCAGGGATCCTTCCCGGCTTTGTAGTATTGTATAGGCAAGTTGCACAAAAGTACGGCCGGGGCTAAGGGGGTGGGGCGTGTGCTGCGCCAGGTGGACCCCGACTACGTGAGCAAACTCAACAGCGTCGGCATCTTGTTTTTTAGCGCGCGGGACCAGCTGGACGAGGAATTCCCGCTCAAGGTGTACCGCATCGACCACACGTGGGGCACCATCTGGGACCACGCCCACGACTATGTGCAGATCTGGTACGTCAACAAAGGCGCCTTCGACCACAGCATAGGATCCCATCGTTACAGGGTGGTTGCCGGGAACTTGTTCGTCATTCCTCCCTATACCGTACACCGCGTCGACATGCTGCCCGGTGAGGAACTGCTCGTAACGGGATGCGAGTTCATGCCGGAGGTCATTGACAGCGCCTACCGTTCGCCTTCCGATGCAAAGCCCCCGCCCTATGCTGACTTGCTCAGCCCCTTTTTGGTCCCCGAAGAACATGTCCGGCCGAAGGTGACCCTGACCGGCGACGACGACCTTACAGTGCGACGCTTGCTCGATGAGATGTTGTGCGAGCACACGGAAAAACCGGCGTTTTACGAGGCGCACCTGAGGGCGGGCCTGATGAAGCTCCTCGCCGTCCTCCTGCGCGTCTATTCGGCCGACATGGAGCACGACCTGAGCCGCGTGGCCGGAGAACACCGCCGCATGATTGCACAGTGCATCAATTACATTCACCAGTACTACGCCGAAGACTTGCGGCTAGAGGATATGTACCGGCGTGCTCTCGTTTCCCGCACCACGTTTTGCCAGTTGTTCAAAGAGATGACGGGGAAGACCTTCAGCGCTTACGTGAACGACCTGCGCATCCGCCGGGCGATGCGGCTGCTCCTCGACCCCTCCCTCACGGTGAACGAAGTAAGTTACCGGGTGGGCTTCAACAACGTGTCCTATTTTTCGCGTCGGTTCAAGCAGGTAGTAGGCCTTTCTCCGTCGCGGTACCGGGAAGAGGCCGTGCGGCAGACGGTGGAAGTGCCCCGGCGGTGATGGTACCGGATTCCGTTTGGTCGTCCGCACGGGGACGAGGCGGACATCCGTGCAAAACCTTTGTACGAAAGTGCAACTGCTCAGTTCGGCGCGGGTTTAGAATGGTAAGTGGGAAAGTATCCGGAGCGTGGGGTTTGCTGCTGTCCGTCCGGTTTCACTACCTAACGAGGAGTTGTGGTCAGATGCCCAAGAGTTTTCGAGAAGCACGACCGGGGCGCTACTTGCTTACCCTGGTCCTGAGCGTGCTGCTGTTGAGCGCGGCCTTGCCCGCGGCCCATGCCCAGCGCCTGGAAGTGTGGTACTTGAACGCGAGTGCCGAGTTTCTTGATCTGTTGGAGAGCGAATGGATCCCCGAGTTCGAGGCCATGCATCCCGGCGTGACGGTCGAGGTGCGCAAGATCTCGTGGAGCCAGTTCGACAACCAGCTCCGAGTAGCCTTCGCCGCGGGAAATGCACCTGACCTGTTCCAGGCGGGCGCCGAATACCGCGCGGTTATGGCGGAAAACGGCTTTGCCCGGCCCATCGATGACTTCCTGCAGGACTGGCCCGAGTGGGAGCAATTCGTACCGGGAACGTGGCAAACGGTGGTCTGGAAGGGTCAGGCCTACGGCGTGCCCGCCCTGACGTCTCCGCGCACGATCATCTACAATAAGTCTGTCTTTAGCCAAGCCGGGCTGCCCGATGAGCCGCCGCGCACTTGGGAAGATCTGCGTACGATTGCCCTGAAGATCAACGAGGAAGACGCCGAAGGCTACCTTACACGGATCGGTATGGAGGTGCGGCGGGCCGCGATCAGCCTGCACTTCATCTTGCCGTTCTTCCTGCAAAACGAAGTGTCCATCCTCAACGAGGACGGCACGCGGGTTGCGTTCAACACCCCGGCCGGCGCCGAAACGCTGGAATACCTGGCGGACCTATCGCAAACGGTGAGTCCCTTAGGCAAGACGGCGAACCTGATGAGCGCCAATCCGACCATCAACTTGATCGAAGGCCGCGCCGCGATGATGTACGGCAACTCCGGCGTGCTGCGGACCGCCCAGGAGACAAATCCGGCTTATGTGGACGATCTGGGCGTCGCACCTCCGTTGACGAAGAAGGTGCAAGCGGGCGTCACGTACACCGATTGGTGGGCCATCAGTTCCACCAGTCCCCATCCCGAACTTGCCTTTGAGTTCGTCAAGTTCTTGAGCGATCCCGACCGGCTGCGCATCTACAACGAGATGATCAGCTACATCCCGCCGCGTCAGGATTCGATTACCTCGGACTGGATCGCCGCGAATCCCGGCCTTGCCCTGTTCGCCGAGGCGGTGCTTCCGTACGCGCAGCCCTTCTTCTCGAGCCAGCATGCGCTCGAACTGACCAGGAGCTTCGACCAGCGCATGGCGGCCGTAATGGATGGCCAGATGCCGCCCACCGAAGCCCTCGAGGCCATCGCGGCGGAGTACGACGGACTGGCGGCAAACTAGGACAAGTTAACAAATTGACAGCGGGAGGGGCTGTCCCAAAAGTGCATTTGGGACAGCCCCTTGCATGTCCCCAGTCGATTTTCTGTGCTGGGCACTCCGCCCTTGACACCGGCCCTGACTTGGGATAAAAGTTACGTAGAACGGATATCTTATCTGTAAAAGTAACTTCTATCCGTTCGACCATGTTTTCCGCACCGCCCGGCGGTTTCGTAAGGCGAGGGGCGAGGCCGTGAAAGCAAAAGACGTATCTTCCTCCGGAGCGCCGTGGGATCTCCGCACCCGGCTAGCGGCGGCGCTTGACCGACTGCGTCCGGCGGAGCAACGCATTGCCCGCTTCCTTTTGGACGAGGGGGCGGCGTATCCTGATCTTACGCTCGCGCAGCTGGCAGAGCTGTCCGGATCCAGTCAGTCTGCCGTCGTCGATCTTTGCAAGTCCATTGGACTGTCGGGTTTCCGGGAGTTCCGTCTCCTGTGGGTGAAAGAGCAGGCGGAGAGACAAGTACGCAGCGAGAAAGAATCCAGACTATTCGGCACGCTCCTTGTTGAGTTGGAACGCACCGAACGGCTACTGCAGGGGCGCGTAGAACGTGCCGCGGCCTTGCTCGCAGATGCTCGAGAAGTATTCGTCTTCGGGAGCGGCGGCTCCGGCTTGGTGGCAGAACTTTGTGCCGAGGGCCTTGCCGTCGCCGGGAGGCTAGCGTTCACCTTTAAGTCGGACGAGGCGATCTCCAGCGCCTTTTTCGACCGCGACACCGTCGTTATCGTCATATCTCACCGCGGCAAGAATCCACGGTTGGCCGAAGCGATGGAGAGGGCCAAGACGGCAGGTGCTACGACCATCCTCCTTACAAGTCAACCGGCCACCATTCTGACCTCCCTGGCCGACGAGGTACTGCTTACGTCTTGCCCGTACGGACCGGATTTGCCGCTCATCACTGCCGAGATTCGTGCCATTCAGGTGGCCGCGGTCCATGCGCTCGTTACGGCGTACACCCGGCACACGAAGCAGCCCGATATGGATGTGTCCGCATACCGGCGATGGCATCAGAGGCAGGGTCCGTGAAGGGAGGCGAGGCCGGGGAAAGATCGTTTTCAAGCGGTCCGTAGGTTTCATACGCTCGCGGATTAAGAAGAGGCTGACCGAGGGAGGTAACGACCATGCTTAAGGGCGTAAGGCAACCGTCATTGTCGCGCACGTTACTCATTGGAAGTCTCGCACTATTATTGTTTTGGTCCGTAACGACACTGGCCGAGGACGTGATCGTGCTTGAGTTGAACATGCACTCCTGGGACGACCGAGTGATCGCCAGCACCCAGGAGGCGGTACGCCGCTTCGAAGAGCTCAATCCCGACATCCAGGTGAACGTAGTGCGCCGCAAGAACTGGGATGAAGTAGCCGTCCGAATCATTGCCGGGGATCCGCCCGATGTAGCCATTCTAGGCCTCAGTATCGGCGTGCACGGTCCGGCAGGCCTTTTCATCGGGCTGGACGACTTCATCACCGATGAACTGCGGGCGGCCGTCTTCGAACCGATGTGGAGCAACTTCACCTGGGACGGCGTGCAGTACTTAGTACCCGCTATGGAACACGGGCCGCGCCTTGCTATGGTTTGGAACGCGCAGTACTTGGCCGAGGCGGGACTCGCTCTGAATCCTTACGAGGCGCTGACGTGGGAGGAGTTCTTCGACTACGCCGACAAGCTCACGGTTATTGACGGCGAAGGCAACGTGGAACGCATGGGTTACGATCCGATGAACGGGCAGAACATCCGTCTGTTCACCATCGCACCGACTTGGGGGGCTGCCGACTATCTGAGCCCGACGGAGGAACCCAAGCTGAACCACCCGAATTTGGTGCGCATGCTCGACTACACCGCGGAGCGCACGGCTTACCAGTACCCCGGTTACACTTGGCGCACGGGATGGTATACTCCGGGCATCGCCACGGGTGAGGTGGCCGTTAGCAATCTGGGCGTCTACGCACCGGGAGAGATCGCAACGCGGAACCCCGACATGGAGATCCTGGTGACGTGGGTGGCGAGCCTGGACGGAAGCAAAGTGCAGCAGGTAAACGGCTGGGGCTTAGGCATTCCTGCCGGTGCGAAGAATCCGGAGGCCAGCTTCCGCCTCATTGAGTTCCTCGCGACCGACGTAGCTTTCCAGCTAGACCTGTATAACCGGACCGGCTTTATGGGCGGCGGTATTGAGTTCTTCAACGAGCTGGCCGCAACCGAGCGGGATCCGAATCGTCGCTGGTATATCGAGAGCCTGTTCAGCGCCGATTTCATCCACGCACCCTATCCCGATCCTTTCTCCGGACGCGCCGACTCGCTGTTCCGCACTGCGGTACAAGGGGTATTCAATCGCACGAGCTCGGCGGCACCGCTCCTCGAGGACGCGCAAAGGACGCTCGTCGCTGAGATGCGGCAGGAAGGACGTTTCTAGGCTCTAGGAGGCGTACCGCAACGTAGCCTGATCCTTGGCGGGCGGAGGCTGTCTCGTACAGGCAGTCCTCCGTCCCGTTTTAGCTTTTCCGTCCGGCGGTGCGCGGCGGAAGACGTGTTGGGTCCGGACGTCGACCGCGTGGAACAGTGGCGTTTGGCTAACGTGCAGGTCGGAGGGGACCTGCCGGC
>JAAYLA010000134.1 GCA_012522135.1 Bacillota bacterium
ACCGGTGCCGCCAGCTGTGTCCTGAACGACCCCGCGCTGAATCCCCTGCGCATCATCGAGGTCCGGTCAGTATCCTGGTCCGAGATCAGCGAAGCATTACCACAGGTGACGCTCGGGAACCAGAATGCGTTTTTGGGTCGCCGGCCGGATATTGCGCAGCCCGTTTTAATATGCGACAATGCTGAAAGCGATGCGGAGGGTGACGCCATGGAACGTGCGGTACATGCAGCCGGACTCACCAAACGCTACGGCGACTTTGTCGCGGTAAAGGGAATCGACTTCGACGTTCCTTTCGGCATCTGCTTCGGCATACTCGGACCCAACGGCGCCGGAAAAACGACGACGATTCGCATGATCACGTGCCGGTTCCCTCCCGACGGCGGCACGCTGCATGTATTGGGCCTGGACGTGCGCACCCACGGCCGCCGCATCAAAGAGCGTTTCGGCCTGGTGCCACAAGAGAACAACTTGGACGAAGACCTGAGCCTATTGGAAAACCTCGAGCTATACGGCCGCTACTTCGGCATGGCGGGAAAGGAGGCCCGCCGCAAGGCCGTGGCGCTCCTGGAATTCATGCAGTTGGCCGAGAAAGCCCGGGAACCCGTGAAGGCGCTGTCGGGCGGCATGAAACGGCGCGCCATGATCGCAAGGGCCTTGATCAACGACCCGGAGCTTCTCATATTGGACGAGCCGACCACCGGGCTCGATCCGCAGGCCCGCGTGCTCCTCTGGGACCGGCTGCGCGATCTGAAGGACCGGGGCGTGACGCTACTTCTCACCACCCACTACATGGACGAAGCGGAACGCCTCTGCGATGAGCTCGTGATCATGCACGAAGGGGCTATCATCGACCGGGATACGCCCCGGCGGCTCGTCGACCGGCACGTGGGGCGCTGGGCGGCCGAGATCGAACTGACGGCAGCGCCCGACCCGAAGGCCGTCGCAGCGCAGCTGCCCAGCTCGTTGCGGCGGTGGGAGCTGGTCGGCCGCATCCTGCACCTTTTCGCCGACGACCAGTCCGTCCTCGCCGAAGCCGTGCAGCGCTTTCCGCACACCGCCCAGCATATCCGGCCGGCCAACTTAGAAGACGTCTTCCTCGTACGGACCGGGAGGGAGATCACGGAATGAGCCTGGAGCAAACCCGCACATTCTCCGGGGCCACGGCGGCTTCCCCGCGCAGCAGGCAGCTCGTCTTGCCCCGCTTCACCCGGCGCGCCTTTGCCGTGTGGCTCCACGAGTTTTATAGCTGGCGCCGCTATTACCGCAGTAGCATCCTGCTGAACTTCGGCGAGCCGATTTTGAACCTCGTCGCGCTCGGCTGGGGCCTCGGCGCGTACATTGCCAACATGGGCGATCAAAGCTTTTTGGAGTTTATCGGTCCGGGGCTATTGGCGGTAACCGCTATGAACTCCGTCACCTACGACACGTGCTACGAAGGATTCGACCGTCTGAACCGCACGGGCATCTACACCGCCATGACGAGCACCTCGCTGGACGCCGCCGAAGTGGTAGGCGGTCACGTGCTGTGGGAAGTCACCCGCTCGCTTCTTTACGGCGGCATCTTCTTCACCGTGCTGCTCCTTTTCGGCCTCGTTCAGTCGATCACGGGTTTTCTCGTTTTCCTCCCGCTGATCCTGAGCGGCACCTTGTTTTCGCTCGCCGGGCTCATCGTCGTGGCGAAGGCGAAGTCCTACGAACACCTTTTCTATTACTTCAGCCTCGTGATCACGCCGATGTTTCTGTTCTCGGGCGTATTCTTCCCGATCGAGCGGCTGCCCGGCGTGCTGCAATGGGTAGCCCACGCGGTGCCCCTGTATCACCTCGTCGAGCTGAACCGGGCCCTCATCGGCGGGCAAATCGACGCGGCCCTTTTGGTCCACGTGGTGATGCTGCTAACTATGATCGGGGTGCTGGCCCTTTTTCCGGCGAAGCTCCTGCGGCGGGCGCTCGAGCACTTGTAACATCCGGCCGGGCCCCGGGTCAGGGCGACGAAGGCAAAGCGAAGATCATAGCGTGTAGGCCGGGCGACGGATTGTGTGCGCCCGGCTTCGCCCTTCCCCGCACGATAGCGCAGCCGCGTGCGAAGCTCCGCCGCGGCTGCCTTCGTGCAGGTTGTGAGTACGTCTCCAGGCCACACCCGTGCCCTTAACCGGACGCACGCCCCAGGTGGAGCCGGTCGAGCACATGCTCCAAGGTAACGTCGCCCAACTCTTTCAAGTCGTAGCGCACCCGCACGGCCGGCTTGTTTAGTTTCAAGATCCGGCCCAGATCGATCGGCGTGCCGATGATCACCGCGTCGGCCGGCGTGCGGTTGATCGTCTCCTCCAGCTCGCGCATTTGGGTCTCGCCGTAGCCCATCGCGGGGACGAGATCGCCTAGCTGGGTGTAGGTGGCGAAGGTTTCCCGCAGCGAGCCGACGGCGTAGGGGCGCGGATCGACGGGCTCGGCTCCCACGTTCCGCGCGCCGATGATTCCTGCCCCGTAGCCCATGCCGCCGTGCGTCAGCGTGGGACCGTCCTCCACCACCACGACCTTTTTGCCCCGCACGAGGTCTGGGTTTTCCAACGTGATCGGCGATGCGGCTTCGATGACGACGGCGTTCGGATTGTGCTCGGCGACGGACTGCTTCACCTGCGCCACGTGCTCGGGATCGGCCGTGTCCACCTTGTTGATGACCACGACATCGGCTAGCTTCAGGTTCGTCTCGCCCGGATGGTACAAAAGCTCGTGGCCCGGCCGGTGCGGGTCGGCGATGGTAATCGTCAGATCGGGCACGTAGAAGGAAAAATCGTTGTTGCCGCCGTCCCAAAGGATTACGTCGGCCTCGGCCTGGGCTTGCTCCAGAATGGCCTCATAATCGACACCGGCGTACACGACCGTGCCCCGTTCGATGTGGGGCTCGTACTCCTCCCGCTCTTCGATCGTGCACCTATGCAGGTCCAAGTCTTCGTGGGTGGCGAAGCGCTGCACCCTTTGGGCGGTCAGATCGCCGTAGGGCATGGGATGGCGCACGACGACCACTTTCAGGCCCTTCGCGACGAGAATCTCGATCACGCGGCGCGTCGTCTGGCTCTTGCCCGCCCCCGTGCGCACGGCGGTCACGGCGATGACGGGCACCTTCGCCTTCAGCATGGTGCTCTTCGGGCCGAGCAGGCGGAAGTCGGCGCCAGCGGCCAGGGCGGTCGAGGCCAGGTGCATCACGTACTCGTGCGAGACGTCGCTGTAGGCAAAGATGACCTCGTCCACGTCGTGTTCTGCGATGATGGCCGGCAGGTCGCTCTCCGACAAAATGGGAATGCCGTCGGGGTACCCCTCGCCCGCGAGCTCCGCCGGATAGACGCGCCCGTCGATATCCGGGATTTGCGTCGCGGTGAAGGCCACCACCCGGTAGTTCGGATTGCCGCGGAAGCACACGTTGAAGTTGTGAAAGTCGCGTCCTGCGGCGCCGAGAATGACGACTTTGCGGGGAGACTGTACGAGTCGCGTGGTCATGGGCATTCGTTCCTTTACTATTAGGTTGCAGCTGCAAAATGCTGATACGTTAACTAATATGCCGTCCGGCGGGGCTTGTCCTTCACTAGATGTAGCCTCGATGCACAATATTTTGGGATCGCCGGAGCCCGCGAGGATGTGCCGGCGGAAAGAATGGTAGGTCACTTGGCGCCGTGCCGCATGAGCCGGTGGAGCGCGGTAATCTTGCGCCGGAAGCCGCCCTCCGTGTCGTCGTCGATGCCGTAGCGGAGCGCCATTTCGTAGATGTCGACGGCCTTCTGGTAAGCTCCCCACTCCGTCATGAGCGCTCCCATGGCTTGGAAGGTAAACACCGGGGGCATGTGGCCGTAGCCGATCTCACGCCGCAGCCGGGCAGCGATCCGTGGGAACTCGCGCAGGTGTTCCATCCCGATTCGCTCGCACAGCTGCCGCATCTTGTGGTCATCGTGCCGCAGTCGAAACGTCTCGCGCACGATCGCCTCGTACAGAAAGTGGCGGTCCAGGGCATCGGTCTCCGTGCGCAGGGCAGCTAACTTATCCTCGAGCGTAGGGTACTTCGACGAGATGCTCGCCTCTTCCGAACCGGAACGCTTAGGCCTGAGGCGTCTTTTCGGGCGAACCAGCGAGCGAAATGGCAACATAGCGACTACTCCACTCCCCCGTCCGTCGACTATGAGATTACACGCAAGTCCTCGGAAATCCCTGCCGGCAGTGTGACGATACGGCGCCGATCGCTACGCCTTTCCCTTATAATAGAGACGTCCTGTTCAAAGTGGCTGCGCCGGGTGCAAGGCGCGCGGCAAAAGGGGAGTGCTCGAGTGAAAATCCTGCTTCTGGGCGGCACGGGCGATATGGGAAGGCGTGCGGCAAAGGATCTCGTCCTAGCACAAGACGTAGACCTTGTGACGATTGCCGGCCGGACATCTGCCAAAGCCGAGTCCTTGGCACGCGAGGTCGGTCCGAAGGCAAAGGCCGCGGCAGTAGACGTCAATGCCCACGGGCCGCTGATCGAGTTGATGCGGGAGCACGACGTCGTCGCCGGTGCCGTGGGCCCGTATTATCTGTACGAAGTGCCTCTGGCCCGGGCCGCGATCGCAGCCGGGGTTCCCTACGTGAGCCTGTGTGACGATTACGACGGAGCCCAAGGCGTGCTTGAATTGGACACGCAGGCCAAGGAGCGGGGCGTGACGGTCCTCACGGGCGCCGGCTGGACTCCGGGACTGACGAACGTCCTGGTGCGAAAAGCCGCGGAGCAATTGGACTCAGCCCGCGAGGCGCACGTCGCATGGGCGGCTTCAGCGTCCGACTCGTCCGGATATGCCGTGCTCTTCCACATGCTGCACATCCTCACCGGCGACGTTCCCTCCTACCGCGGTGGCCGGTGGATTACGGTGCGAGCCGGCACGGGCGATGTAGTAGTCGATTTCGGCGGGCGCCTGGGCAAAGTGAAGGTGTATCACGTCGGCCACCCGGAACCCGTCACCCTGCCCCGTTTCTTGCCGGAGCTCGAGGAGGTGACGTTGCGCGGCGGCCTGAGCGAAGGGTACTTGAACGCCCTCGGCAAACTGATGGCGCGGGCCGGTCTGACGCGCACCCACAAACGGCGCGAGCGCCTGGTGAAACTGCTCAGCGGATCGATGGCTTTGCTGAAGCGCCTGGGCGCCTTAGACGAGCCGGTGTCCGGCCTGCACGTCGAGGTGCGGGGCGTGCGGAAAGGCCGTCCTGCCACAGTGCGCTACCGTGGCACGGGCGCCATGGCCGACTTGACCGCCCTCCCCCTTGCCGTCGCGACGCTCATGGTCGGCCGGGGCCAAGTGCAAGGATCCGGCGTGCTGGCACCCGAAAGCCCCGGCGCCCTCGATCCCGATGTTTTTCTGCAGGAGCTGGCGGACCGGGGCGTCGTGATCGAGCCTCCCCAGATCGAGGAAGGCTGAGGCGGCGTCACTGCCCGGTGCCGCACAGGAATCCTCCACGGCGCCCAGAACATTTAAGGGGTACCGGGGGGGCAAGTTGGAGGTTGGCTCCCGAATATGGACCTGAAATCAATCGTAATCATCGCGCTGACACTCGCCGTAATCTTGGGAGGCCGCCACATGGCAGACGAGATCGCACGGCGTCTTGAGGCAATTCCACCGGCCGACGTGGAGCTCTTGGCCCGGCTCATCGAAGCGGAAGCCGGAGGCGAGCCCTACCGCGGTAAAGTGGCCGTCGGTGCGGTCGTGATCAACCGTTACCTCGACGATCGCTACCCCGATACCGTGCGCGACGTCATCTACCAACCCAATCAATTCTACGTCGAAGGAATTGCTTTGCATCCGAATCCAAGCGCCGAATCGCGCCGTGCAGCCCAGGCCGCGGTGCGGGGCGAAGACCCTACCGGCGGCGCGCTTTTCTTCTATAATCCGCGCACTGCCCGGCTTTCTTCCTGGTGGAGCTCACGCACGGTCGTCGCGGAAATCGGCAACCACGTCTTCCTGCGGTGAGCAAAGCCCGGAAAAGCCCATACTGCCTTGGTTCGTTCCGCAAACTGGAGGAGGGAACGGGATGCACTCTATCTGGACTGCAGCAGAACGCATAGAATGGCTGCTCGCCTTGGCGCTGTTCCTCTTGTTCTTGGCCGCGCTCTACTCGGCACCCGCCCGGGCCAGCGACATCTACTCGGCCGCGTTGCCGGCTTTAGGCGTCGCGGAGCGCACGGTCGACGGCATCAACACGACACGCGGGACCGACATGTTGATCGTCTACACGCCGGGGACAGGACGGGCCACGACCGGGACAAATCAGTGGGGATACGAAGTGGTGGTCGAAGACGGCTACGTGGTGGCGGCCGGTGGCAACAATTCGCCGATTCCGCAGAATGGTTTCGTCGTCTCGGCCCACGGGGCTTCCATTCCATGGCTGCAAGAGAACGCTCCGGTCGGCGCTCGGGTCACACTGAACGGCCGCGAGCTGCGCATCACGGTCGACGCCGAAAGCCACAAGCGATTGGCCGCCGAAGTCCTGCGGTATACAGAAGAGGTGCTCGGTACGGCTTGGGACATGGTTCCCCGTGCCAGCCAGGACGAGGTGGCGCATTCTATGGACCGGGCCCAGGCTGCTCTCATGGACGGTGAGTACGGCAAGGCGATCCAGCTGGCAGGGGAAGCGAGATTTTACGGTACGCCGTCGCT
>JAAYLA010000135.1 GCA_012522135.1 Bacillota bacterium
CAGGAGATCCTGCAAAACGAACGCCTGCTCGGCCTTCTTGCGCTGATGATCGTCCTGATCGTGGGCCTTGCCAAGCTGACGAGCCTCGTCGACTTTCCCGGCTTGGGCTACCTCGTGCCGGTCGGCCTGGCCACCATGCTCATCGCGACGCTCGTCAACTCGCACCTGGCGATCGTGGCGTCGATCTTCCTTTCCGTCCTAACCGGCATCATGTGGGAAGACCAGGGCTTCAAGGTCGCCGTCGTGGCCCTCGTCAGCGGCATATCGGGCGTCTTTTCGGTGAGCCGCATCAGCCAGCGCAGCGAACTGACCCGAGCCGGCCTCATCGTCGGGGCAACGGTTCTCGTCACGATGCTGGCGCTAGGACTCGTCTCGTCGGATATCCTGGTCATCCGCTACTCGTTCTTGGGGCTTTTCAACGGGATCCTGTCGGCGGTCGGCGCCATCGGCCTTTTGCCTTACTTGGAGACGGTGTTCGGCATTACGTCGTCCATACGGCTCCTCGAGCTGTCCAATCCGAATCATCCCCTTTTGCGGAAGCTGTTGCTCGAGGCGCCGGGTACGTACCACCACAGCATGATGGTCGGCAACTTGGGCGAGGCGGCGGCCGAGGCCGTCGGCGCCGATCCCCTGCTCACGCGGGTCGGATCGCAGTACCACGACATCGGAAAAACGAAACGCCCGTACTTTTTCGTGGAAAACCAGTTCAGCGGCGTCAACCCCCACGACAAGATTTCGCCTACCTTATCGACCTTGATCATCACCTCGCACGTGAAAGACGGGGTCGAGATGGCCAGGCAACACAAACTGCCCAAGGTGCTCGTCGACTTCATTCGGGAGCACCACGGCACCGATCTCGTGAAGTATTTCTATCACCGGGCGAAAGAGAGCGGGCAGGACGTTTCCGAAGACGACTTTCGCTACCCGGGCCCGAAACCGCAATCGAAGGAGACGGCCATCGTGATGCTGGCCGACTCGGTCGAAGCTGCCGTCCGGTCGATGCCCAAGCCTACGCCGGGACGGATCGAGGGGCTCGTACGCAAGATTATCAAAGAACGGCTGGCCGACGGGCAGCTGGACGAGAGCAACATCACTTTACGAGACCTGGACCTGATCGCGGACGCCTTCGTCAAAGTCTTGACCGGCATGTACCATCATCGCGTCGAGTATCCTGACGGTGCGCTCAAAGAAAGGGCGAAGGACAAGGAGGCCAAGGCGTCCACAGGTGGAAACGGCCAAGACGGGGGTCAGGAAGGTGGCGAGGGCTGATGGAAAGGGCTGAATACACGATTCTCATCTCGGGCGACGATCATCTGGTCTGGCCGCCCGCGCTGGAGGAGCTGCTCGAGAAGGCGGCACGGGCGGTGTTGGAGAGCGAAAACACGCCCTCGGCCGAGGTGAGTCTCCACCTCACGGACGACGCGGGGATCCGCGCCCTGAACCGGACGTACCGCCATATCGACGCACCTACCGACGTGCTTTCGTTCGGGCTCGGCCCGGAGGACGGAGATGCTCCGGGCGGCGTAGTCTTGCTCGGGGATGTGATCGTCTCGCTCGAGCGGGCGCGGGAGCAGGCTCACGAGTACGGCCACTCGTTCGAAAGGGAGGTCGCCTTCCTGGTCGTCCACGGTGTGCTGCATCTTCTGGGATACGACCACGAGACGGATGCGGAGCGCGCCGAAATGCGGGCGAGGGAAGAGGCGGTTTTGGCAGAACTGGGACTGCGTCGCGAAGAATAAGCAGAGGCCGCCACGTCAGCTACGGGGAAGGATCGCCGGTGGAAACGCTAACGCAGCAGCAGATCGATGCCCTATTGGAAACAGCCAAAGTGTATCGCCTGCGGGCCTACGCGCCTTACTCCGGCTTCAAGGTGGGTGCCGCCGTCTTGACAGCCTCCGGACGTCTGTACGGCGGGTGCAACGTGGAGAACGCGTCGCATCCGGCCGGACGGTGCGCTGAACAGACCGCGGTGCAGAAGGCGGTCAGCGAGGGAGAAACGGAACTCCTGGCGGTCGCCGCGTTGGCTGACGGTACCGGCGTCTGCTTGCCGTGCGGAGTATGCCGCCAGGTGCTGGGCGAGTTCAACCCCGACATGTGGGTCGTAATGGCCAACTTATCCGGCGCTGTAGAGGTAGTGCGCCTGTCCGAATTGATGCCGAGGCCGTTTCGCATGCGGCAAGACGCGAACCGGCCAGGAGAGGGGTGAGGATGGAACCTGTGGCCACCTTTCGTTCTGGATTCGTGGCGCTTGTAGGCAGGCCGAACGTGGGCAAATCGACGCTCTTGAATACGCTCGTCGGGCAGAAGGTCGTCATCGTGTCGGACAAGCCCCAGACGACCCGCAACCAGATTCGCTGCATTTTGAACCGTCCCGACGCGCAAGTGATATTCCTTGACACACCCGGCCTGCACAAACCGAAACACCGTTTGGGCGAGCGGATGGTTCAAGTCGCCCAGAACACCTTGTCTGAAGTGGACATCGTCGCGTTTTTGGTGGACGTAGCCGACGGCATCGGGGCAGGGGACCGGTACATCGCCCAAATGCTGGCCGGTGCCCCGACGCCCGTACTTCTCATCGCGAACAAGATCGACCTCGTCCCGGGCGGAATAGACGTCGAATCCTACTGCCGCAGCGAACTACCGGATCTGAATGCGGCAGAGGTCCTTCCCGTCTCGGCGCTTACCGGAAGAGGCGTCGACATGCTGGTGGATGTGATCGTCGAGCGGCTGCCGGAAGGACCGAAGTTCTACCCCGAAGAGTGGGTGACGGACCAGCCCGAGCGGTTCGTCGTGGCCGAACTCATACGCGAAAAAGTCCTGCACCACACCGAAGAAGAGGTGCCCCATGCCGTCGCGGTCTACGTCGAGCGCATGGAGAAGCGGGAAGGACAGGAACTGGTGGACATCGACGCGACCTTGTACGTGGAGCGCGATTCGCAGCGCGGCATCTTGATAGGAAAAGGCGGCAGCATGATCAAGCGCATCGGCACGGAGGCCCGCCGGGAAATCGAGGCCATCTTGGGCAGTCAAATTAACCTACAGCTTTGGGTGAAGGTGAAACGGGACTGGCGCGACAAAGAAGGCGCGCTCCGGGAGTTGGGGTACGGTGACGAGTGAGGTGAAGTGGACAGAAGACATCGAGCTGGTCGCCGCCTACGATTACGATCTGCCCGCAGAGCTAATCGCCCAAGAGCCTGTTGAGCCACGGGACGCGTCACGCCTGATGGTAGTGTACCGGAAGACGGGAACGATCGAACACCGTTTCTTCTCCGATCTGCCCGAATACCTTGCCCCCGGTACCCTGTTGATGATGAACGACACCAAGGTGCTGCCGGCGCGACTTGTAGGCAGGAAAGAGACGGGGGGACGGGTTGAGATTCTGCTCTTGCGCCGCAGACAAGACGGGCTGTGGGAGGCACTTGCCAAACCGTCGCGGCGGCTTCGTCCCGGAACGGAACTCGATTTCGGCGCCGGGCTGCGGGTCGTTATGGAGGGCTACGGTCCGGAGGGAACACGCCTTGTGCGACTCCGGGCGGAGGGCGACGAACTCGCGGCGTTGGCGCGGGTAGGGGAAGTGCCCTTGCCGCCGTACATCCACCGTAGACTCGACGACCCGGAGCGCTATCAGACCGTCTACGCGCAACATGCCGGTTCCGCTGCTGCGCCGACCGCCGGATTGCATTTCACGCCCCGCCTTCTCGAGCGGCTCGCGTCAGGGGGCGTGCGCAGGGAGTACGTCACGTTGCACGTCGGCCTGGGCACGTTTCGGCCCGTCACCGTGGAGCGGGTGGATGACCACGTGATGCACAGTGAATGGTACGAGGTGCCTGAGCGGGCGGCGCAGGCCGTAGACGCCGCCCGGCGCGAAGGAAAGCCGGTTGTGGCCGTGGGCACGACGACTTGCCGCACGTTGGAGAGCGCGGCGACGGATGACGGACGGCTTCTCCCCGGGACCGGCGAGACGGATCTTTTCATCCGTCCCGGTTTTCGTTTTCGCGTGACCGACGCGCTGATCACGAACTTCCACCTGCCCCGCTCGAGCCTCTTGATGCTCGTCGCCGCGTTCGCCGGGTACGACCTGATGCGTCGTGCGTATCAGGTCGCCGTGGAGGAGCGTTACCGGTTTTTCAGTTTCGGCGATGCCATGCTGATCCTGTAGTATCCCGTCTGGAGGAGTCCGATGGCGTTACGGTTTGAACTGCTTGCGAGAAGTGGAGGCGCTCGCCGCGGGAGGCTCACCTTGCCCCACGGCACGGTGGAGACTCCGGTATTTATGCCGGTGGGAACCCAGGCCACGGTAAAAGCGATGGCTCCCGGCGAACTGAAGGAGCTGGGGGCTACGATCATCTTGTCGAACACGTATCATCTGTACTTGCGTCCCGGCGAGGAAGTGATCCGCGCGGCCGGCGGCCTGCACGCGTTCATGAACTGGGACCGGCCCATTTTGACCGACAGCGGCGGATTTCAAGTGATGAGTTTGTCGGAGCTGCGCAAGATTGAAGAGGAGGGCGTGTGGTTCCGCTCACACCTCGACGGATCGAAACATTTTTTTACCCCGGAACGGGTCGTCGAGATCCAGGAAACGTTGGGCTCGGACATCATGATGGTGCTCGACGAGTGCCCGCCGTACCCCGCCGACTACGCCTACGTGAAACAGTCTACGGAGCGGACGACGCGCTGGGCTGCACGTTGCAAGAAGGCGAAGACAAGGGAGGAACTCTCTCTTTTCGGCATCGTGCAGGGCGGGATGTACAAGGATCTGCGCGCCCGGAGCGTCGAAGAGCTCGTCGCCCTCGACTTTCCCGGCTACGGCATCGGGGGCTTGTCGGTCGGCGAGCCGAAGGAGCTCATGTACGAAGTGCTCGATTACACCACGCCCCTCTTGCCCGGGGATAAGCCCCGTTACTTGATGGGTGTGGGATCGCCGAACGAGCTGTTCGCCGCAGTGGCCGCGGGAGTCGACATGTTCGATTGCGTGTTGCCGACCCGCCAAGCCCGCCACGGCAAGGTGTTTACCACGCGGGGCGAGATCAACGTGCGCAGTGCTCGCTACGCGAAGGACTTCGGGCCTATCGACCCGGACTGTTCGTGTCGCGTCTGCCGGGAGTTTACCCGCGCCTATATCCGGCACTTGCTCAAAGCGAACGAGATCTTGGGCGTGCGCCTGACGACGTGGCACAACCTGCACTTTTTGCTCAATTTGATGGAGGAGATGCGCAAAGCGATCGAGGAGGACCGGTTCGCTGAGTCTTGGCGCGAGTTTCGGTCCCTTTATGAGTCCGGCGGGGAAGACTTCTAAAGGAACCGCCCTCCCTTTGGCGAAACGTACCAAGGTGCCCGTGGGCACGGGGCCGAGGCGGCGAGGCATTGCCTGGACGTGTGATGGACATAGCAGGAGAGGAGCCAGAGGATGGTCCTATTACAAGCGCAACCGGCTGAAGTGAGCATTTGGCAGCTGATTCTGCCCTTTGTCGTGTTTATGGCGATTACGTATTTGTTTTTGATCAGGCCCCAGCAGGTGCAGCAGAAAAAGCGCCGTGAGATGCTGCAGTCCTTGCGGCGCGGCGACAAAGTGGTTACGGTGGGGGGCATCCACGGAGAGATCATTGCGCTCCGCGATGACGTGGTGACGCTGCGCATCGCCGACGGCGTCGACATCAAGATTTCACGCAGCGGCATCGGCAGCAAGCGAACGCTGGACCCGTCGGAGAAGGCTGACCAGACCGAGTAGGCCCTTCGCCTCAAGGATTTAAGGGGGAGCGGAATTGGAACGCAGTAGTGTTTGGAAACTCGTCGCTGTACTCGCGACCCTGATCGCCGCGGCCGCATGCCTGTGGCTCATGCCGATGCAACTGGGCCTCGATTTGCAGGGCGGCGTGCATGTCGTCATGCAGGCCCGGCCGACGGACGACACGCCCGTCACCCGGGACGTGATGGAGCGGGCATTGACCGTCATCGAACGCCGCGTCAACGCGCTCGGCATTTCCGAGCCGATCGTCCAGATTCAAGGCGCCGAGCGAATCGCGATCCAACTGCCGGGTGTGAGCGACCACGAGCAAGCCATCGAGACGATCGGCCGGACAGCCCTTCTGGAGTTCCAGGATCCGTTCGGCAACACGGTACTCACCGGCAGCAACTTGCGCAACGCGCAGGTGACGCAAGATCAGTTCGGAGCCTGGGCCATCGAAATCGAGTTTGACGCCCACGGCACCCAGGTTTTCGCGCAGCTGACGCGCGATTGGGTCGGCACGAACATGCCGTTGCCTATCGTCTTCGACGGGGAAGTGGTCGTCGCGCCCGTGGTCGAGGCGGTTATCACCGACGGAAAGGGCATTATTTCCGGTCGCTTTACCCGCGAGGAAGCCGGGGAAGTGGCGCTTCTGTTGCGTTCGGGGGCTTTGCCCGTGCCCTTAGAGGTCTTGGAGATCCGCAACGTCGGACCGACGCTCGGACAGGAGTCGATTGACCAGAGCCTGCGCGCGGGAATCATCGGACTGATCCTTGTCGTCATTTATATACTCGTCTTTTACCGCTCGCCGGGCCTTCTAGCCGACGTCGCCCTCGGCATCTACGTCGTGCTTGTTCTGGGCGCCCTCGTCGCCATGCGGGCCGTGCTCACCTTGCCGGGCATCGCCGGTTTCATCCTTTCGATCGGCATGGCCGTCGACGCCAACGTGCTCATCTACGAGCGCGTACGGGAAGAGCTGGGCCAGGGCAAACGGCTGCAGGCAGCCATTCACCACGGGTGGAAGAACGCCTTCCGTGCCATCTTGGACGCCAACCTTACGTCGCTCATAACGGCAGCCATCTTGTTTTATTTTGGGTCGGGTCCGGTGCGTGGCTTTGCCGTCACTTTGAGCGTCGGTATCGTGCTCAGCATGTTCACGGCCATCGTCGTAACGCGCCTTTTGGTCGAATTGGCCATGCAGCTCAGTCCGGACCGGCTGGCCAAGAGCTTTGGCGCCAAGGCCGAGGCCAGGACGCGCCGGTTCGTATTCACTCCGCAGCTCGGCACCGGCCTGTGGGCCCTTGTGATCGCAGCCTCTCTGGCAGTCTGGGC
>JAAYLA010000136.1 GCA_012522135.1 Bacillota bacterium
ACCCAGATCTACACGAGCGTCGTCAAACGCGACCTCGAACGGGCCATCGCCCGCCATCCTCTGGGCTTAACCGGTGAAAAAGGTCCCGATCGCCCCTAGCCGAGAGGGGATTGCCCGGGCGGCGCTGCTGCCGCGACGCCCTGCTTCGCTCCCCTTCCCACTTCTCATATTACGGTTTGCGAGGCACCTGCAGCTTTTGGCCGGGTTGCAGCCTGCCCAAATCTTCCGTGCTTAGGCCGTTTAGCGTTTGGATTACGTCCACCGTCTTCCGCACGTCCCAGCCCTTGGGCCCGTAGGCCTTGGCGAGAGACCAAACCGTATCGCCGGGCTGTACGACCACGCTGTAGGTTTGATATACAGATCCTGCCGTGATGTACTCGCCCAGGCGGCCCGCGGCTGCCCAAAGCGCAAAGGCTACGACGACGACGATGAGTCCCTTTCTCCACCATTCAGCTGCCCGGCGGACCCGGAATACGATCATCCGTTCCCCAAACATATGTGTGATCACCTCGCAACCCGAGTATAGCACGAACGTACGTTTTGGGCAACAGTTTTTTCGAACGAACGTTTGCAACGCCGAACATATGTGTTATAATGGTGCCAAGCGCTAGGGCCACGCCGGCACAACGAGCACCCATCAGTAGCCGAAGAATTGACTTGCGAGCTACTCGATCCGAGAGGAGGGACTTCCTTGGACGATCTGAGCCCGCGGCAACGGCAAATCCTTGATTTTATCCGCAGAGAGGTCGCCACGAAGGGTTATCCGCCGTCCGTGCGCGAGGTAGGTCAAGCCGTAGGGTTGAGCTCCAGCTCTACGGTGCATGGCCACCTAAACAAGCTCGAGGAAAGAGGTTATATCCGCCGCGATCCAACAAAACCACGCGCCATTGAACTGCTCGACAAGGCCATGCCGATACGTAAGGACGTCACGTACGCCCCGGTACTCGGTAAGGTCACGGCGGGCAAACCGATTTTGGCGGTGGAAAACATTGAAGACTTCTTCCCCGTCCCGAGCGATTTGGCCAACTATGAAGAAGTCTTCATGTTGAAGGTTCGTGGCGAAAGCATGATTCAGGCGGGAATTCTCGACGGCGATTACGTGGTGGTGCGCAGCCAGTCCCACGCCGAAAGCGGCGACATCGTCGTCGCCCTTATCGAAGACGAAGCCACCGTGAAACGCTTCTTCCACGAGGGAGACCAAATCCGCTTGCAACCCGAAAACGACGCGATGGAACCGATCGTGGTCGCGGACTGTACCATTCTCGGCAAGGTCATAGGGCTCTTCAGGAAGATGTAGAAGCTGCCCAGACGTCGAAGGCGTATAGGAAGAAGCATAAAAAAGGATGACGCTCGCTGAGCGAGCGTCATCCTGTCCCACGATGTACGGGCTCCAAGGCAACTCCCTTGCACAAGGCAGCCCAAGTTAACCTGCTGCTTCCGGTGTGTCCTTCCGCCTCGCCGGCAGTTCAGGCAGGGCGCGACTTGGCCTGTTGTCAAAGGCGGGCCAAGCGGGTGGATTCGCTTCCAACCTGGCCATCGCTTCCGCGATAGCCCGCTCCAGCTGGGCATCTACGCCCGCTGCATACTCCTCGGGACGGTCGTCCACCTCGATATCGGGATCCGTGCCGTAGTTTTCCACGCCCCACTCTACATCCGGAAACCAAAAGGCGTACTCGGGCTGGGTAGTGACACTGCCGTCGACCAGGTGATGCCGGGGCCAGATACCGATCACGCCGCCCCACGTCCGCTTGCCGATCAACGGACCGAGCTCCATCAGCTTGAACGCGTGGCTGAAGATGTCGCCGTCGGACCCGGCCCGCTCGTTCGTGATAGCGACAATCGGTCCCAGAACGGCATTTTCGGGATAGGTTTCGGGAGCGTACCAGCGGGAGACACAGAATCCGACGGCCCGCCGAGCCAGTTTCTCCAGAAGAAGGCTTGAGAAGTGTCCACCGCCGTTGTGCCGGACATCGACGATGAGTCCGTCCCGTTCCGACTCGGCAAGCCAGGAGCGATAAAATTCGGCAAACCCCACGCCGCCCATATCCGGCACGTGCACGTAACCCAACCGCCCGCCGCTCGCCTCGTGTACCTTCTTCCGGTTCCCTTCGACCCACGCCCGATAGCGTGCGCGCTTGTCGCCGGCGCGTCCCAGCGCCTTCACGGTAACCGTCTTCTCGTCGCCTCCGTCGGCGGGGACGACCCGCAAAGCGACCTCCTGCCCCGCCTTTCCTACGAGACAGGCCGCCGGTGGCAATTCCGGACTCAGCCGCCGGTTGTCGATTGCCAATAGGACGTCGCCGACCCTCAGCCGCACGCCCGGCAGGCGCAGCGACGAATCGTCGGCCCAGCTGTCGCCCTTCACCACCTCGACGATGCGGTAGCCCCCGCGCTCGGCATCCCAAGTGAAGCTCGCTCCGAGGAACCCCTGGCCGTAATTCGGTCCCTGCCGGTAGTCGCCTCCCATTTCATAGGCGTGGGATGTGCCCAGTTCCCCTTGCATCTCCCACATCAAGTCGGACAGCTCGTCCCGGGTGGCGATCCGAGGCAACAGTCGACTGTACCGCTCCCATACCGCGTCCCAGTCCACGCCGGACAGGTCCTCGGTCCAGAAATGGTCCCGCTGCAGGCGCCAGGCTTCACGCAGCATTTGCGCCCACTCCACGTCGGGCTGCACCGCGGCCTTGATGCGTCCTAGGTTAATCCAGCCCGTCTCCCGGCTGTGTGTATCCCCTTCACCCGGCTTATCCTCCGGCTTCTTGCCCGCCGGCAGCACCCGCAGACGCCGGTCGTAACGTAGGACCATCGTCTTGCGGTCAAAAGTAAAACCAAAACCCGTCACGCCTTGGGCCAGTGTCTCGTACTTCAAGTTTTTCAGGTCATAAACGTGAAGGGTTCCCTTCGGGCGTCGGTCGCTTGCGGAATCGGCGACCCCGGCGACCGGCGTGGATAAGAATAGGACTTTTCCGTCGATACCTTGTATCGCGCGATAGAGCGCTTCGGGCACGGGAAACATCAGTACGCGGTCCGCGATCTCATCGAGATCGATACGGAGGCCCTGGTCTTCCCCATCCTTCTCGTCGGCTGCATCATCCTTACCGTCCTTGGTGTTTCCGCTTTCTCCCTTGCCGTTCTCGACCAACGGACGCGGCTCGGGCAAGAACGGCGACGGCGTGTCGGCCTGTAGGGTGATGAGGCAGGGTTTCACGCCTTGGTAAAAGCCCAGGTCAAACCGGAGGTCATCGTAGACCGGGTTGAAGACGCGGTACGAGAGGAAGTACAAATACTTGCCGCCCGGATCGAAGGCGGGCGCGACGTCGTAGAGGACCGGATCCGTGATGCGGACCGGCTGCTCCCCTGACCGCCACAGTTTAAGGCCGATCGTCTGGCGCGAGAAATGGGAGGCGTAAGCCAACCAGGTCCCGTCGGGCGACCAAGCGAGGTCTTGCGGACGCCCGTACGGATTGTCCTCCACCACCGTGACCTGCTCGGTTTCGAGCTCGATGACAAGTACTTGGTTCCGGTGATTGATCACTGCGGCCCGTTTCCCTTTGGGAGCAACGGTCAGTTCGCAGACGTGACCGAATGCGAACGAGTCGATCCGCCTGGGTGGCTCGGCACCTTCTGCGTCGTGGATTTCCAGGACCTCCTGATCGCCGGCATCGACCACGCAAACGACCCGTTTCCCGTCGGGAAGCCAGCTGCCCTTCCGGTAACGGGTCCCTTTGGACTCGCCGTGCTCGAGTACAGGCCCCTCCCAGTTGCCGAAGGAGTAGAGCCGGCCACGCACGGTGGCGAGAAGGGAATGTCCTTGTGGATGCAAGTCGACGCTCTCCAAATACTTGGCCGCGTCGACGAAGCGTCGGGCGCGCTGGGTAGCGGTGGTCGGCAAGAGGATGGCAACTCGCTCGGTCACGTCAGTCTCGGGATCGTACAGGTAGATGTCCCCTCCCGCGTGATACACGATGCGCCGCCCGTCCGTCTTGGCATTACGCGCGTAGTACGTCTCATGGTCCGTGTGACGGCGAAGATCGCTTCCGTCGGGCAGGGCCGAGTACAGATTCCCTACGCCCTCGTGGTCGGAAAGGAAATAGATGCGACCACCGATCCACATTGGGTTCACCAAGTTCCCGTTGGGCTCCGTCCACCGAACGAAACCGCTCTTGCCGTCAGGATCGACCCAGAAGTGGCCCGCGGTACCGCCCCGGTAACGTTTCCAATAGGCCGGATCGCGGGCGTTACGGTTAAGTACAATGCCCCCACCCGGATTCACAGCCACGAAATTGGCCGGACCCCAGGGCAGTTTTTCCGGCTCGCCCCCAGTCGGTGCAATGCGATTCGGTGCAATGCGATATGGAAACCGCCAGCCGGCGAAGGGCGATTCAGCGTCCGAAGTGAACAAGATGTGTCCGTCCGGATGCCAACCGCTCGTCACGGTCATGCCGCCGAGGTGGGTCAGTTTCCTGGGAGCCCCTCCTTCGCTCGGCATCACATAAAGCTCCGTCGGCCCGTCCTCCGCCGCGACGAAGGCGATCCACCGCCCGTCCGGCGACAGGCTCGGCATCGAAGCCCGCGACAGCGCCGTCGTGAGGCGTTGTGCGGTGCCGCCCCGATCGGAGACGACCCAAAGGTCGTCATCGGCTACGAAGACGATCCGGTCTCCTGCGATGGTCGGATAGCGACAGTATCCCTGTTGCTGCACGTTTTCGCTCACGATCCATACCCTTCTTACTCGCCCGGGCTGCACACAGACAAATAGAGGGCACAGATGCCCCTGCATCGTGCCCTCGGGTGAAGTTCTCCCTTTCCTGCCGCCTATCCTTCCTCAAAGAGCACCTTGCGGTGCTGGCGTAGGGCATCCCGAACGTGCCGGTCCCAATAGTCCCACGTGTGTGCCCCGTCGTGCTCCAAGTACGTGTGGGGGACGCCCAAATCGACGAGGTGGCGGTGAAAACGCCGGTTTTCCTCAATGAGAAAGTCGTCGCGGCCGCAATCGAAACCGATCACCGGGAGGTCCCCCCGCTCCTTGGCGCGGGCTGCGAGCCTGAAGATGTCCATTTCCTCGGGATCGTCGGGCGGCACATCGAAACGCCGGAACCTGTCCGCATCGTAGAAGGCGCTGGAATGGGACCAAATCGACGCAAAGCGTTCCGGGTACTTCAGCCCAAGGGCCATGGCGCCGTAACCGCCCATCGACAAGCCGCCTATGGCCGCCTTGCCGGGGCGGACGCGGAAAGTGCGGCGCACGTGGCTGTCAAGATCTTCGATCACGAACGTCTCGTAGCGCTCGCGGGCCGAGTAGTTGCGCCAAAAACTGACGCCGCCGTCGGGCAGAACGATAATGAACGGAAACTCGCGAGCGTATACGACCAGATTGGACAGATTTAACCACGCGGTGTGGTCATCGCTCCTGCCGTGCAACTGATAGAGAACGGGCGCCTCATCCACCTGGTCTTCGGGCAGGATCGCTGAATAGGTAACGTGCCGGCCGAGAGCCGGAGAGAAAAACTGAACGGTCACGAGGTTCATCGCGTCTTTTCATCCCTTCTGCTTCAACGTTCCCCGCCGGGGCCAAGGAGGACGAACGGCGAACATCTGCGGAGCATACGCACAAAGGAGCCCCTCACGCCTTGGGGCTCCTGGGATCGACTCGACCGGTCGGGCAAAGCGTCCTGACGCGACTTGGGATTCAGCCCTCTTAGGAGGTAGCGTTCAGTGCAGCATCCTCAGGAAGGTTGCGCCTTTCGCCCATCATTTGGAGACGAGCTTTCTCGTCGACACCGACAATCTTGAAGAACATCTCGAGGGCCTGTCTGTACCCGGACACGACCGGATCGGGATTCTCCTGGGAATGAACAAGGGGTAGCGCAGCATAGTCTTTCAAAGCTTTCTCACATGCCGCATCTACCCCTATGCGTTCAATGATATCCATCAGCTGTGTGTACTTCTCTCGGCGGGCTTCCGCTTGCTTCTCCCAGAACTCCGGGTTGGACGTCTTCGAGCTGGCCAAAAGGTCCTGCTTGGCGAGACGCTTGAAGCGCTTCAGCCCTCGAAGCACATCGTCTTTGGCAACGACTATCACTTCACATCGCTCCCTTCCGATGTTCCATGGTGCTGCGTCCTCCTGTTTCGTCACTTCGTTATGGAAGCTGTATACTCCTGCAGGGGAAGATGTAACAAAAAGAAACAGCCTCCGCGGGCCATTTGCCCGGCTAGAGGCTGTTTTCCTATGGCCTGTTGGACACGCCGCTCAGCGGGAACGATGCGAAACCACGCTGCTGCAGCCCGTCGAACGAGTGCGATCATGGCCCCTCCCCCGCTCCGACCGATCCGCTAGTTGCGTACGTAATCACAACGTTCACGCGTTATTATACTCTCGATCGACGGAGGAAAATACACACCGGCGTGAAAAATGGCCTTCACGTACCGCCGCCGGGTGGCCCGTCACGCGTCGGACCTGGACGCGAGTCCTTCGTTGGTACGGTAAATAGCCAAGCTATAGCGAGATCCCGATTTGGAGAGGCCAAAAACAAAGCCTTGGTCCTTAAGGCTCCGGTTCAGAAAGGTGATCAGACGGGGCAGGTCGCCGGACAGGTCGAAAGTGTCGCTGGCGATGCACTCCAGCGCCGCCCGAGCCGAGGACTTTGAACGAGACACACACGGCACCTCCAGAGGACTTCGGTCAGGAACTTCAGTCAGGGAGCGTATTGTGTCAGAGCTCGAAACAATAAGGCGCACAGGGTTACCGCATAAAGGCCGGTCAGCGTTGCTCCTAACCCGATCAGGCCTTGCGCCGTCCGCCGGTTCAGCGCTCCGTGCAACACCGCCGTCCAACCGAATACCAACGCCGCGGCGAAAGAAAAAAGCACACCCAAGGTGAGTAAGACCGCACCATCCAAAGGGACCGCTCCTCGCAGTGTCTCGGCGGTGCAGTGTATGCGCTCCTCGGTCCTTGGGTTCCGCTTTCGCCTTAGAACGAAGCCTCGTTCTCCTGACGCGTTCGATTCTCTATTTTGCTCTTGATGCGACACAACGCGTTATCGATCGATTTGGTATGCGTACCGAGCCTCTCGGCCATCTCCTTGTACGACAGCCCGTTGATGTACAGCCGAAAAACCCGGTACTCAAAATCACTCAAGACCTCTTTAATATACTTCTGGGTGTGGTAAAGCCGCTCTCTGTCGATAACTAGGGTCTCCGGATCGTCTACCTTGTTATTCGAAAGCACTTCCATCAGCGTCCGGTCGCCCTCGACATCGTAAATCGGCTGGTGCAATGAAGTGTACGAGTTCAGCGGAATGTGCTTCTGGCGCGTACTGCCTTTGATCGCACTGATGATGTTCCGCGTGATGCACAGCTTCGCGAACGACCAAAAAGAGGACGAGCCGGGAGTAAAGTCGCGTATTGCCTTAAATAGCCCGATCATGCCTTCCTGCAATAGGTCGTCATCCTCGGCTCCTTGCAGGAAGTAGGGACGCGTCCAGATATAAACAAGCTTCTGATACTTTTGTAGCAGGTACTCCGTAGCGTCTTCGTTGCCGGCCTGTGCCATTTGCACGAGCTCTTCGTCGGTACACTCTGGGAAGTTCGTCGCGGACGTGTAGGTCGGTTTGCCCGACGGCAGAAGCGTACTCACGAGCCCCCACTCCCATCCCGTGCATGTATAGAAGTCCCACTTTCTACATTTAACGAAAACATCCCCCTCTCCTCTAGGTGGAATATTTCGATATCTCCTCGATGGCTTACGTTTGCACACAACAAGACCCTCCAGGCCATACCCCCGGAGGGTCCGTTATGTGTCATTCTCTTCGCCGTGTCGCATGACTAAGTGTCCCGTCAATCCTCCTTGCGGGCTTTGCAGCGGCGGCGAAAGACCAGACGTGCTGAGCCTTAAGCGCTTTCGACCGCTACCACCGTCCGTTGAACGAAGCCCCGTTCGATTTCTGTGGTTTTGGTACGCTCAGCCTTGAAGTTATCGATGAGATAGTTACATGCATCCCACGGATCGACGCGGTGTCCGCAGGTGAAGACGTCGATTGCGGCGTATCCGAGTTCAGGCCACGTGTGAATTGCCAGGTGGCTTTCCGAGATCACGACCACGCCACTCACACCTTGGGGGCTAAACTGGTGGAAGGCAACCTCCCGAATCTCAGCCCCGCACTCGAGCGCTGCTTCAACCATGATCTTTTCTACCATCTTGCGGTCGTTCAATACCTCGGGATCACATCCGTAAGCCTCGCACAGGATGTGGCGTCCCAAAGCATGCGTCTTTTCCATTTCGTGCCCCCTTCCGTGTCGTTCCCGGCTAGTGCCAATCAAGACCCATTCTAACACGACCCACCCCCGTGTCAAGACAATTCCTCGGGCCCGCCGGCACCGCTCGCCCTAATGATTTCGGCCAGCTCAGACACCTCCGACAAGATCGTCTGCAAGGCCAGGATGACGTGTTCCTTTGAAGCGCCTCCCTGCAGGAAAACGGCATACGGCGGGCGCATCGGACCGTCGGCGGACAGTTCCAGCGAGCTGCCTTGCACGAAAGTGCCCGCGGCCATTACGACGGGCACATCGTACCCGGGCAGGTCCCCAGGTTCCGGCCGCACCATGCTGTCGACGGGCGACGCCGACTGCACCGCGCGGCAGACGGCAAGCAAAAGGTCCGGATCTTCCAAACGGACGATTTGCACGATGTCCGAACGGTGATCGTCCACCCTGGGCAGCACCTCGAAGCCGAGCGATTCAAACAAAGCGGCCGCCACCGTCGCGCCCATCAAGGCTTCGCCGACAATATGGGGCGCAAGGAACAAGCCTTGGAGCAGGATCCGTCCCAACCCGAGGGTTGGGCCCATCTTGTTCCCCAGGCCGGGTGCCGTCACGGCGTCGGCGGCTGCCTTCACGTACTCCGGCCGGCCGGCGATGTACCCTCCCGACGGCGCCAATGTACCTCCTGGGTTCTTGATGAGGGAACCGGCCATGAGATCGACGCCGACCGCCGTAGGCTCCAGTTCTTCGACAAACTCGCCGTAGCAGTTGTCCACGAACACGCAGACGTCCGGCCGTACCGCGTGCACGGCGCGGGTCGCCTCGGCAATTTGCGCGACCGACAGGGCGCGGCGCACGGCGTACCCGCACGAGCGCTGGATCATCACCATCCGGGTCTCGGGCTTCAGGGCGGCGAGGGACCTTTCTATGTCGATGCCGCCGTCTTCCTGCAACGGCACCTCTTCATACTCGATGCCCCAGGCACATAGGGAGCGTCGTCCCGGACCTTTGATCACCCGCTGCAGCGTCTCGTAAGGAGCCCCGCTGATCGACAGAAGGTGGTCGCCCGGCCGCAAGACGCCGAACAAGCAGGCGCTGATCGCGTGGGTGCCCGAGATAAGCTGGGGCTGGACCATCGCCGTCTCCGCCTGCAGCGCATCGGCGTACACCCGCCCCAGAGCCTCACGGGACGGGTCATTGTAACCATAACCCGTCGTTCCGAACAAGTGGTACTCCGAGATCCCGTTGCGCCGAAAGGCTTGTAGCACGCGGTGCTGATTTTGCAGCCGTAACGCGTCGATGCGCGCCCAGACCGGACGCGCCTTTTCGACGGCTTGCAACAGGATATCCGACAAAACAACCGCCATCATGCGACTCCTTTTGCGTCCGCCTGCACCCGGCTAAATACGAGCGACTGCGGACCGCGCCTTGACCCGGGTGCCGCCCAAGGCTTCGATCGTGCTCTCGCGCACCGTGCTCTCCGCATGCACGTCGATGCGCCACCGGCCGTCACTGAGGCGGTTGACCTCGATCTCGCCGGTGATCTTCAGCCCGTCCCAAAGCTTCTTCACGGCTGCCCGCATCGTCTTTTCGTCTTCAAACTCCAGGGCAAAGGAGAATATCACTCAGATCACCCGTCCCTCATCCCACGTTGGCGGAGCGGAACCGCGCTTGATCGACCGCAAGGCGCAGCGACCGAATGTAAGCGGCAGCACGGTTGACGGCCTCGGTCTCGTCGGGAGCTTCGTCGATGCGTTCCACCAAGGCGCTGCCCACGATCACACCGTCCGCCAGTTTCGCCACGGCCGCCGCATGCTCGGGCCGGGAGATACCGAACCCAACGGCCAAAGGAAGGGAAGTGGCCTCCCGTATGCGGCGCAACATCGGTTCGATTGCCGCCGACAGCCGATCCCTCGCACCGGTGACGCCTGTGAGCGACACGCAGTAGATGAATCCCCGGGACCTTCTGCCCGCCTCCGCGATGCGCTCGGGCGTGCTGGTCGGCGCGAGCAGGTACACGAGATCGAGGCCTCGCTCGGCGGCCAAACCCTCCACTTCCTCGGCTTCCTCGAGGGGCAGATCGGGAATGATGAGGCCGTCGATGCCCGAAGCCGCAGCCTCGTCCAGGAACCGCTCCTCCCCGTGGCGGAACACACAGTTGTAGTAAACCATATACAACACGGGGATGGAAAGGCCCTGCTCGCGCACACGTCGCATCATCGCGTGGATCCTGGGGATGGTCGCCCCGTTTTGGAGCGCGATCTGGCCGGCCCGCTGAACCGTAGGGCCGTCGGCCAGCGGATCGGAATAGGGAATACCTAGCTCGATCATGTCGGCTCCGCTCTCTTCCAAGGCGAACAGAAGGGCCTCGGTAGCCGGAAGCGTCGGGTGGCCCGCCGTAATGTAAGGCATGAGCGCGGCGCGCCCTTCCCCCTTTAACCTGGTGAACGTGTCGGAAATGCGGCTCATAGCACTACGCCCTTCCTTTCCAGCACTGCGGCGACCTCGGCCACGTCTTTGTCGCCTCGTCCGGAGATATTGATGATAATTTGCGCCTGCGGTCCTAGCTCCTTGGCCAGCTTCATACCGTAGGCGACGGCGTGGGCACTCTCGAGGGCGGGGATGATGCCTTCCAAGCGAGAAAGATCAATAAAGGCTTGCAAGGCCTCGTCGTCCGTTACTGCCACGTACGTCGCCCGCCCCGAATCCTTCAGATAGCTGTGCTCGGGACCGACGCCGGGGTAGTCGAGGCCCGCGGAGATCGAATGCGCGCCCTGAATTTGCCCGTCGGCATCCTGCAATATGTAGCTTTTCGCGCCGTGTAAGATGCCCTTCGTGCCCCGGGAAATCGAAGCCGCGTGCCGGTCGGTGTCGAGGCCTTCGCCCGCCGCCTCGACGCCGTACAGAGCCACCGCCTCGTCGGGAATAAACGCGTGGAAAATGCCCATCGCGTTGCTGCCACCGCCGACGCATGCCACGACCGCGTCGGGCAAGCGTCCCGTCTTAGCTAAAATCTGCTCCCTGGCCTCTTTGCCGATGACGGACTGAAAATCGCGCACCATCGTCGGATATGGATGCGGGCCGACGACTGAACCGATGATGTAGTGGGTGTTTTGGACGTTGGCCACCCAGTCGCGGATCGCCTCGTTCGTCGCGTCCTTGAGCGTCCGCGTACCGGATGTGACCGGATGTACTCTGGCGCCCAGGAGCTCCATGCGAAATACGTTCAGAGCCTGCCGCCGGGTATCTTCCTCCCCCATGTACACGACGCACTCGAGGCCAAAGCGGGCACAAACCGTCGCCGTAGCTACTCCGTGCTGTCCGGCGCCCGTCTCGGCGATAATGCGCTGCTTTCCCATCCGGCGGGCAAGGAGAATTTGCCCGAGCGTGTTATTGATTTTGTGCGATCCCGTGTGGTTGAGGTCTTCCCGCTTCAGATAGATCGTCGCGCCGCCGACATAGCCGGTAAGCCGATCGGCGCGGTATAGCGGAGTTGCCCGTCCCGAATACTCGGCCAGGTGCTCCGCCAGCTCCCGTTGGAAAGCGGGATCATCCTTAGCTTCCAAGTACGCCCGTTCGAGTTCCGTGAGGGCGGGCATGAGCACCTCCGGAACGAACTGCCCGCCAAACTCTCCGAAGTATGCTGCCTGCGTCTGCGCCTTAGCCATTACGTCGCCTCCATCTGCCGCACGTTGGCGATAAACCGTTGCATCTTTGTGTGATCTTTTACTCCCGGCTCCCTTTCCACGCCGCTCGCTACGTCGACGCCGTAGGGCCGTACCCGCCGTACCGCCTCGCCGACGTTCTCCGGAGTCAGCCCGCCGGCCAAAATGAGGCGCACCCTGCGGGCCCACGGCACCGCCAGATCCCAATCAAATGTCTTCCCGGTCCCCCCTGCTCGGCCCGGAACGTAGGTGTCGAAGAGGAACGCGTCGACCTCGTACTCGTCCAGACGGACCAAATCGAGTCCGTCGCCCACACGCACCGACTTGACGATGCGCAAACCGAACTCCTCGCGCACTTTGCGCACAAACTCCGGTGTCTCGCGGCCGTGCAGCTGCAGGACGTCGAGGCGTGCCGCGGCGATGGCCCGGTCCATCGCCGCTAGGCCCGCGTCGACGAACACGCCAACCCGTACGATCCACGGCGAAAGCACCCGCTCGATCGCCGTCGCCTGCCGCAGGTCGATGCGCCGCGGGCTCGGCGCAAAAATGAGACCGACGGCATCGGCGCCGGCCCGGTCCGCTGCCTCGGCGTCTTCGGGCCGCGTGATGCCGCACACCTTGACACGCGTCATCCTACACCCCCCGCCGCCGGCTCCGGTGCGCCCATGAGCTGTTTAATATGCGCTCCGATATCTTGCCTGCGCATGAGCGACTCGCCCACCAGGATCGCCCGCGCGCCTACCCGGCCGACCGTCAGCACGTCGTCCCGGGTGAAGATGCCGCTTTCGCTAATAAAGGGAACCTCCTTCGGAATCCTGGCCGCAAGGCGCCGCGTCACATCCAACGTCGTTTCGAAGGTCTTCAGGTTACGGTTGTTGATACCGACCAGATCGGCGCCGACGTCCAAGGCCACCGAAAGCTCCTTCTCGTCGTGCACCTCAACGATCGCGTCCATACCGAGCTGCCTGGCCATACCGAGGAACTCTGCGAGCCGGTCCGGCGTAAGGCAAGCGACGATCAGCAAGACGGCATCCGCCCCCGCCGCGCGGCTTTCCAGAACCTGGTATTCATCGATGATAAATTCCTTGCGCAATAGCGGCAGGTCCACGGCCTCCCGGATCTGAACCAAATAATCCAAAGACCCTTGGAAGAAGCGCTCGTCGGTGAGCACCGAAATCGCCGCGGCACCGTGGGACTCGTAGATACGTGCGATTTCCACGGGATCAAAATCGGGTCGGATGAGCCCTTTGGAAGGCGATGCTCGCTTCACCTCGGCGATGAGGCTTACGGGATAGGGAGAGTGCAGCAAAGCGCGTCGGAAAGGACGCGGCGGCGGGGCAGCCTCCGCCCGGGCGGTGAGTTCGGCCAGGGATACGGAGCTGCGGAGACGCTCTACTTCGGTCCGCTTCTGGGCGACGATTTGGTCCAAGATCATGACGCACATCTCCTCGAGAACTCTCGTAGCGCCTCGAGCCGCTCTCTCGCCTCGCCGCTGTCGATCGCGCGCGCCGCAAGCGGGATGGCCTCCTTGAGCGATTCGGCACGTCCCGAGACGACTAAGGCGGCTGCCGCGTTGAGCACGACCACGTCGCGCCTCGGCCCACGCTCACCTTGCAAAATGGCTTCGATATACCGGACGTTGTCGTTGACGCTCCCGCCCCTCAGCTCGCTCGGGTCGACGAGGCGAAAGCCGTGCTCCTCAGGATCGATGCGGAACGTGTCGATACGGCCGTCGACCAGATGGGACACTTGAGTCGTGGCGCAGATAGAGATTTCGTCCATACCGTTCATGCCGTGCACGACCCAGGCCTCGCGCACGCCAAGGCGCCCTAAGACTTCGGCGATAACGGGCGTAAGGCGCGCTTCGTACACACCCACTACTTGCACCTGGGCGCCGGCTGGATTCGTCAGGGGACCCAAAATGTTGAAGATGGTGCGAATGCCCACCTCGCGCCGCGGGCCGACCGCGTGCCGCATCGCACCGTGGAACGCCGGCGCGTACATGAAGCCGATGCCGATCTCGTCGATAGACCGTTCCACGTCTTGCGGTTGCAGATCAAGGCGCACGCCTAGGCCCTCCAAGACGTCCGCGCTGCCGCAGCGGCTGGAGACGGCCCTGCCGCCGTGTTTCGCCACGTAGCAGCCGGCGCCTGCCGCCACGAACGCCGCAGTTGTGGAGATATTGAACGTGTCGGCCCCGTCGCCGCCCGTGCCGCAAGTGTCGACGACCGTCTCGGTACGCGGCCGAATACGCGTCGCCCGCTCTCGCATGGCCCTTGCGCAGCCAACGATTTCGTCGACCGTCTCCCCTTTCATGCGCAAAGCGGTGATGAACGCTGCGATCTGGCTCGGCGTCGCCTCACCGGCCATAATCTGATCCATGGCGGAGTGCGCTTCCGCTTCCGTCAGATCGTCCCCGCCTACTACCTTGGCAATGGCCTCTTTGATCAACGGCTGTTCCCTCCCTGTGCTGAGAACATGACGGGACGTCGTCGGCAGAGGGCCTGGAACCAGCCGTGTCCGCAAACAACGAAGTCGGGCCCGCGTGCGTGAGCCCGACCGTACACACGAAAAGAGTACAATCTCGGCTGTGGCGGATTACTGAAAAAACCCAATCCCCACAACCGCGGCTTCTCGGCTCAGCTCGTCTCGGCTCGCTTCCTCTGCTCAACTACGCTCGGCTAATTGCCATTTATGTCCCGTTAAGATTATGCACATTATAAGCTTCCGCGCAGGTGCGAGTCAAGGGGCGAAAGGCCCGGCCTCGTGCGGGGCGCTGCCCGCACAAGGCCGGGGTCCGCCGCGCTACTCGACCCAGACCTTGATGTCGGTCCACAGCCCCGTTGCATTTGCATTTGAGTGGAGCATCAAGTAAGTGTTCGTCTCCGTCTGGATCAGAAGGTCCGTCGGTACCGGCCACGGATAACCCGTCACTTGCTCGCCGTTGACATAGGCATCCAGCTGCTCGTTTTCATGGTCATAAACGATGCGCAACTGAACGGCTTTTCCGACGCCGGCCGCCGCTCCGAGGGGTGCGCTGAAGATGGCATTCCCCGTACCCGGCGTAATCCCCGGATAGTTGTTGTTCGTATGGCGGCGCATAATGAGCTCCGACGAAGTCAGGCTGAACGCGAAATTGGTGCCGCCCCGCAAGTGTGACGTGTCAT
>JAAYLA010000011.1 GCA_012522135.1 Bacillota bacterium
GACTGCTGGATCGCAACCAAGTTGGCGGTGCCGACCTGGAGGCTCAACGCAGTGTGGTAACCGGCGTCATACTGAGCGATGTAGGCTTCATTGGCTTCACCGAGCTGGAGGGATGCCGCCAGGACGTTGCCGCTCGCCACTTGGCTGTATTGAGCGAAGTTGTCCGTACCCCACTGGATCGCGAGGGCCAGCATGTCGGCGCTTCCCTCTTGATACTGTTCGGCCTCGTTCGCTTCACCGACCTGAGCGATGATCGCTACTGCGACGGGGTTGTTCGTGTTGGGTCCTACGGCAAGCTGGGTCTGCACCGCGCTGTTGCTGCTGCCGTCCTGCACCACGACGCCGATGCGGCCCCCGCGGGTGCCGGACTGCACCTGCTGGGAGTAGTTGTCCTCGCCGACCTGGAGTGCGTCGAGGTGATTGCCGCCAATGTCACCGACGTTAAGCTGCAGCTGCCGGGCCTCGTTGCGGTCGCCGTACTGGATTATGTCAGCGGTCTGATGCCAGACTCCCTCGAGTGCCGCCTGCACCTGGAGAGCGAAGTTCGCATTTCCGATCTGCGCGGTGAATGCATAGCTGTCGAACCCGGGCAACGCCAGTCCCCGCCGCGCCTGGTAAATGGTGCCCTCGTTGGCCGTGCCGAGCTGGAACAACGTGGCTACGCCGCCGCTAAGCTCCGAGTCCTGGTACACCACTCCGTCGTTCTGCAAGCCGATTTGGGCGACCAAGGCGCTGTTCTCGACGTTCAACTGCGTCACGGCAGCGAGGTTCGCCAGACCACGCTGTAGAACCAGAGAGTCGTTGGCGAAACCGTCCTGCACCACGGAGGATTCGTTGCCGGCTCCCCGCTGCGACACGATCGAGGCGTTCACTTCGCCGGACTGGACGGTACTAGCCCCGTTGGCGAGCCCGAGTTGCAAGGAAAGCGCCGCGTTGTCGATACCGTCTTGCGTCACATCACCGTAGTTCGAGCTGCCCAGCTGGACCACGAGTGCCTCGTTTGCCGCGAAAGCTCCGAACGACACGGCCAGTGCGAATACAGACGCCAATCCCCAAGTCACGATCCGTTTCATTGTCTTCTCTCCTCCTCGAAGTTGTAGACTGATCGACCCCCGGGCTGAATGTCCCATGACTCAGTCCTCACCCCCTTGCCCTTCACAAGTTCGTAGCCGGGGGGACGGCCGCAGCCCGTCTCGAGTCCCACTATAGGGATCAGCCGGCGGTGGGACAATCGTCCCGCAGATCATGTACGGATCTGACTTATGACCTAGTACCTCGGGTGAACTCCGGTCATCGGCTCAGAGGACGATGCGACTAGGGGTTACAACCTAGGCTTACGGAACCCACCGATCGGTGAACGTAACCGCGTGCTTCGCACTAGAAACCGTGGCCGGCAACAAAGGGGGCGGATCCGGGTGTGCGGGCTCGCACGGGCCCACTCCTCCTTCCCCACTTTGGTTCGGCCCTCGTCTCTGCTAAGGGAACTTGCCCTGTGTTATACTCGTTACGGACGGTGCAGACTGCTGCACCGTTTCGTGGGCGAGCGATGGGCCCGGACTTTCCCGGCGCCCGGAGGAAGGAGCGGCGGAGCATGCACGCGGAAGCGGACAGGCCTACGGCTTATCGCATCATGATCGTCGAAGACGACGCCAAGCTCTCGGCCATCTTAGGCGATGAGCTGCGGCGCTTCGGACACGAAGTCGTCGAGATCCCCGGCGACGAGAACGTGAAGGAAGCCTTCGCCGCCTATTTGCCCGACCTCGTCCTGCTCGACATCAACTTGCCACGTTACGACGGCTTCTACTGGTGCCGCCAAATCCGAACGATCTCGAAAGTGCCCATCGTCTTTATTTCAGCCCGGTCAGACGACTTGGACCAGGTGCGGGCCCTTGAAAACGGCGGCGACGATTACATCACAAAACCTTTCAATTTGGAACTCGTGTTGGCCAAAGTCCACAGCACCCTGCGGCGGGCCTACGGTGAATACGCCCTGGCCCGGGACCACGACCTCGTCCACGTGGGCGAACTGCTCCTCAACAAGGCAAAGAACGCCGTGAGCTATAAGGGCCGCGACGTCGAGCTCAGTCCCCGGGAGTTTCGCCTGCTTCTTTGCCTCGCTGAACGTCCCGGCGAGATCGTGGAACGGGCGGAACTTTTGGAAGCCCTTTGGGATGACGTGGAGTTCGTCGACGACAACACCTTGAGCGTCAACGTCACCCGGGTGCGCCGTCGCCTGGCCGAGTTTGGGCTTCACGACGCCATCGAGACGAAGCGGGGCCAAGGGTACAGGCTGCGCATCTGACCGGGTATCCAGGTGCCGTTAAGGGGGACTGCCCATGCCCAGATTCACGTTCCGAGCCTTCGTGCGCGACCGCCGCGTCTACATCCTGGTCTACGCCGCGTTCGGCCTTCTAACTGCCGCCGTCGTCCAGCTTGACCTTTGGCTGCACGACGCGTCCCTGCATTACACCAACTTGGTCTACATCGTGATCTTGGGCTTCGTCGGTCTGTTGCTCTTCCTCGCCTACGACTACCGGCGGCAGGCTGCGTTCCTCTCCAAGCTCGACCAAATGTTCGACGCCGGCGACTTGGACCGTCTGAGCACCTTGCCCGGCCCCGTTACCCTTGAACAAGAGCTCTTCGCCGACGCTTGGGCCCGGATGTACTCTCTGCTCAACACGGCCTTCTCGGAGGAGCGCCACCGCACGCGCCGCCGGCTGCACTTTCTCAGCCAGTGGGCCCATCACATGAAGACGCCGGTCGCAGTCATCGACTTGGAGCTGCAAAAGGCCCGGCAAAATCCCGATTACCCGCGGGAGCTGGTCGACTCCC
>JAAYLA010000012.1 GCA_012522135.1 Bacillota bacterium
CTAGCAGCCCAGCCGCGCTGTAGATGCGGTTGACTTCGACAACCTCTCGTTCGGTCAAAGGCGGCAACAGATGGAGCATCCATTCGCTGAGCAGGGTCTTGCCCGATCCGGGCGGGCCGATCATGAGGACGTTGTGGCCTCCCGCGAGAGCTATCTCAAGCGCTCGCTTGGCGGCTTCCTGACCGATCACGGGATCCGAGGGTGCATTTTGGACGTTTGATTTCTTTGGCCCGGTATCCGCGATGGCCGGCGGACGGGCCGTTCGCGAGCCGAGGAGTGTCTCGACGGCTTCCCGCAGCGTGCTTACAGCGGCTACCTCGACGCGGGGCAAGAGAGACGCCTCGTGGTCGTTAGCCTGTGGCAGCATGAGGCGTAGCAGCGTGTCCTGTGTCTCGAGGAGAGCGGCGGTGCACAACGCACCTCGAACCGGACGGACGCTGCCGTCGAGGGCGAGTTCTCCGAGGATGACCCAATTTGCGACCGCCTCCTGCGGGACGACGCCCTGTGCCGCAAGGATGCCGAGGGCGATGGGAAGATCAAAGGAAGAGCCGGCCTTACGCAGATGACTCGGAGCCAGATTGACGGTGATGCGTGCGAGAGGGAAAGGGTAGCCCGCGTTGCGCAGGGCGGAACGCACCCGTTCACGGCTTTCGCGCACTCCGGGGTCGGGAAGGCCGACAACGGTGAACTGGGGCAGCCCACGGGCGATGTCGACTTCGATCCAGATCGGTACGGCCTCGACGCCTACAACGGTTGCCGATCGGACTGTCGCCGTCACGACATATCATGCCTCCAATTCCACACCCGCTGAAGGCACCGACCGGCGCAGGAAATCTTCGACAAACATGGAAAAGGATCCTTCAAAAACAAAGGGACATCCGTCCCCGTTAGAGTGACTAAATAATTTCGGGTTCCGTCACTTTCGTCCCGGCAAGAAGGAGAAATTCGTCACCTGCAGAATGCCATCTAAGGTGTGCCGCGGTTCACGTCTGACCCGAAAGGAAGGGTGGAGCCCCCGTGAGATTACGGGATTTAATTGTGAACAACCGTTTCTTTAAATCAATCTATCGGACGGGGTATCCGGACACGGCCCGAAAGCGCGTTATGGTCGTGATCAACAGTCTGGCCTTGCATCTGCACCCCGTGCGTGTCCCGAAGCGGGCGGTGCGGGTCACCTATACGTGGGGACTCGGCGGACTGTCCATTTTCATGTTCGTGATCCTGACGATCACAGGGGTCTTCCTGATGTTCTATTACGTGCCTTCGGTGCGCGAAGCATACTGGTCCGTCGTCTCGTTGGACACCAGCGTGATGATGGGGCAGTTCATGCGGAACATGCACCGGTGGGCGGCCCACATGATGGTCCTGATGGTGTTGCTACATATGACGCGTGTTTTCTATACCGGATCGTACAAGCCCCCTCGGGACTTTAACTGGGTGATCGGTATAGTCCTTCTCGTACTGACGATGCTTCTCAGCTTCACCGGGTATCTGTTGCCGTGGGATCAGCTGGCTTACTGGGCTATCACCGTCGGTGCCGAGATGGGCGGGTCCGCTCCCTTCGTCGGCAAACAGGTGAACATCGCGCTGCTCGGCGGGTTTGAGATCGGGCAAGCCACGCTTATCCGCTGGTACACTCTGCACGTCATCTTCTTGCCGTTGCTCTTGATCGTCGTCGTCTCGATGCACTTCTGGCGTGTGCGCAAAGACGGCAACATCTCGACGCCTATCTATCCTGCCGAAGCTGCGCCGGAAGAGGTTCGCCGGCGTCTGCAGGGCAGCGCGCCGGCGAACGACGAGATGGCTTGACAAGGCGTGCCAGGCGGCATTTCGGGCAAAGAAGCCATTCGTAGGAAGGTGAAGGTTGTATGTCTCAAGAGCAGCTACCCGTCACTGAGCCTGAACAGGTAATCGAAGATCCGGGTGAGAAGGTGCACGTCTGGCCCCATCTGGTCAGCATAGAACTCGTCGGCGCTCTGATTTTCACGTTGCTCTTGATCCTCATGGCCATCTTCGTGAAGGCACCCCTAGTCGATTTAGCTAACCCCGAGGTGACGCCGAATCCGTCCAAAGCGCCGTGGTACTTTTTGGGCTTGCAGGAGCTGTTACTGCATATGCATCCTGCCTTGGCTGGCGTCATCGTGCCCACGGCGGTACTCGTTCTTCTGGCCGCCATTCCGTACATCGACACGAAGCGTGCGGGCACAGGCGTCTGGTTCTATTCGCCGAAGGGGATTCCGATCACCATATTTTCCGCTATTTATACCACGGTCTGGAACGTCAGCCTTATCCTGATCGACGAGTATCTGCCTGCGGGCGACGGCTCCACCGGAATCGCGCCGTTGCTCATCAGTTGGGGGCTTCCCCCCGCCGTCGGCTACGTGTTCGTGCCTGCGGCCCTGATGATCTTCATCCCGTGGTCTTTAGCCGTCATCGTGAAACGACGCTGGGATGCGGATACTCGCGAGCTGATGATTGCCCTTTACACGTTTTTCTTGGCTTCCTTCATCGTGCTAACGATCATCGGCACGGGTTTTCGCGGTCACGGCATGAAGCTTATGTGGCCGTGGCAAATCGAACCGCCGATCGGGCACTGATCGGCAGTCCCGGCCGACCTTGAGTTCCATCTGGTTACAGGTTGAGTTGAAGTGAAAGGAGCGCGTTGTCGGTGGCTCAGTTGTCTCCAAGGGAACAAAATTTGCAAGAGCAGGAGGTCTCGCGACGCAGTTTCCTCAGGCGGCTTATGTGGGGAAGCGTGGGACTTGCGGCTGCCGCCTTCTCCTATAGCGGTTGGAGGCTCTTTTGGCCCCACAAGATCAAAGGTTTTGGTGCCGTCGTGCGCGCCGGTTCCCTCGACGACTTCCCCGTGGGCAGCGTCACACGGGTGCGCGACGGGCGGTTTTACATCTCCCGCCTGTCCGAGACGGAACTGATTGCTCTGTATTGGAAATGTCCCCACTTGGGCTGCACGGTCCCCTTCGAAGAGTCGCAGAACCTATTCGTGTGCCCTTGCCACGGGTCCGTTTACGATAAGACCGGTCAAAACATCGCCGGACCGGCGCCGCGCCCGATGGACTACATGCGTGTGGAAATCCGGGGCAACGATGTTTACGTCGATACGGGAGACATTCGCGAGCGCCCGGATGGACACGATCCGTCCCATGTGACGCGCATTCGCTAGGCTGCCGCGGCGCATCCCGCGGCTGCGGTCAGTCAGATCACTGTTGGGGGTCGTGACATGATACAAGTCAGCGAAGCTCTCGAACTGGTCATCGTCTTCGCCGTGGTGATCGTCGGCTTAGGCGCCCTCTACTTCGCACAGCGGTGGATGAACAAGGAGTAGCCGTGCGGCCGTTTGATGGCGGCAAGGAAAGGAGCACGCTAGGTGAGAGGCCGAAAGTACATCGTCGTCATTGTGCTCTCTTGGTTGATTGCGCTCTCGTTAGCCTTCGCACTGGCCTTTGACCGGTCCCGTATGGAGCGGGCCGAGATCGCGCACGCACAGGCACTGGCGGAGCGCGGAGCGGAGATCTTCGCACAAAACTGCATCGTCTGTCACGGCGTCGCCGGCCAAGGTCACGTAGGTCCCCCGCTCAACGTCCCGGGTTTGAAGGGAGATCCACGTGAAGATACGGACCTTTACGAGATGCTCTATAATACAATCGCCCACGGGCGCCCAGGCACTTCGGAGCCCACGTGGTATATGCTGGAGAACGGTTCGTGGGCGTCATATACCGCCATGCCGGCTTGGAGTCAGGAAGCAGGCGGCACCTTGAACGAGCAGCATCTGCGGGCGGTCGTCCATTTCATTATGATGGGCGACTGGAACTCGGTAAACCGCCATGTGCCTCCTGCCAATCTGATCGTCGACGAGAGCGGACGCATGGACCGCGATGCGATGATCGCGCGCCTTCCCGCGGGCAGCGGCCTGTCTGATGCCGCCTCGGTACGCGGGCGCGAGATCTTCGTGGACCGCGCGTGCATCGCGTGTCACTCCATCGGCGGTTTGGGCGCCACGGTAGGTCCGGACTTGTCGAAGGTCGGTTCGTGGGCAGCCAACTTGACTGAGGATGAGTGGCGGGCATTTCTTGAGGCGTGGATCTCCGATCCGACCCAGGTGGAAAACCGCTTGCCGGGTTATTGGTCGAACTACGGCGGCCCCATTCTCGATGTGAGCGATCTGCCGCAGCCGAGCGAGCCCCCGCCGACCCAGATGCCCCGTCTTGGCCTTTCCGAGGAAGAGATACACGATTTGGTGACGTACCTGCTCTCTTTGAGGTAGGCGGTGTGCGGTGTCGATGCGACGGAACGACAGGGGGAGACGTCCCGTGGGTCGTTACCTCGTGTGGATCGCCCTCGGGGTCCTGGCTTTTACCGTAGGAAGCCTGTTTCGCCTGGCACAACTCACCGGCCTCGGCTTGTTCCGTATGTTCGGGTTCATAGGCATCGCCGTAGGCGGAGCCGTGCTGACGTACACGGTTACGGCGATGCAGATGCGGTCCGGGCGCGACGAGCTGCTCGCAAGCCTTACGTCTTTGCCCGGTGCGAAGCTGTATCGGGTACCCGAACCGCTGCCCGATGTACCGCGTGCAGTCGCGCCCGAGGTGATCGTCGAACGGAGCGGAACGTACTACTTGGTGTCGTCGGCGAGACTGCCCGACTTCGGCGGCCGCCGGTACAAGCGGCGACTGCAGGCGGCGGTGGCGCAGCTTGCCCGGGTGGGAGCAGAGGGTGAAGGGGTGCCCGTGCGCCACGTCCTGGTTCTCTTGCGGCGACGGCTGCGCGAGGACGAGCGGCGTATTGCAGCCGAACACGGCGTCGTCCTCGCCAATCCGGAAGACGTGACCGAGGTTTTTGTCTAGACCGGCGATCCACCGGGCTATCAACGGCGTCGGCGCGCGTATCGCGCCTCACACATCCCAGAGTTGTTCGAGTCTTGCCATAAACACCCTCTTCGTGGTAACATGTGAGTGCATCACTCCTCGCCATAGCTGACCGGTCGTCCCTCCAGAGACCCTTCGTGCTTTCCTGGCATAGATAGGGTCACCGTGATTTATGCTACGGAAGCCCCAACGGGTGCACATCACGGTAGGAGGGTGAGCTCCCTATGGAACTGCCCCGTGGTGCGACTCGTGTTTACTGCTGCGCTGTTTGTCGGGTCGACACACCCCACACCGTGGCCGGTCACCGCGGCAATACATACGGCATCCTTTGCGCGAACTGCCGCAACGGCGCCATAGTGCACGGTGAGACGCTAATCGAATACCACGAGAAGTGGCAAGAGGATCTGCGCGCCATGTTACAGGGCTTGAGGGGCGGAAGCCATGAGTGAAAAGCCCCTGTCGGCCGAAAAGCGCCAGCTCGTTCAGCTGCACCATCTCGCTCAGTGTGACTCCGTGCAGCTGTGGAAGTGGTTGCGCGACGACGAGCCCGTGGAGGCAGCCCTCAGGCGCTTTCCCAGGCAACAACGGCTCATGGAGGATACCAAAGCAGGCGAAGACGGGTGGGCGCGGGCCCTGCGTACGCTGGAGCACGTGGGTGCGCGCCCCGTGTCTTGGCGCGACGACGAGTACCCTGCGCTTCTTTTCCGGCATCCATATCCGCCGCCGATTCTTTACGTGCAAGGCGAGCTCCTGCCGGAGGATGCTTGTGCCGTAGCGATCGTCGGTTCGCGCCGGGCGACTCGTTGGGCGCGTGAGCTGGCGTATGAACTGGCACGCGACCTGGCGAGTATGGGGATTACGATCGTGAGCGGGCTGGCTGCCGGCGTCGATGCCGCCGCGCACGAAGGCGCTTTGGAGACGGGGCGCACCATCGCCGTTGTCGGCAGCGGCATCGACCGGACATATCCGACCCACCATCGGGAGATGCAACGGCGCATCGCCCGCAAGGGTGCCGTTGTCAGCCAGTTTCCCGTCGGTACCCCGCCGCGGCCTTACCAATTTCCGTTGCGAAACGACACCATCGTACGTATGTCTTTGGGCGTGGTCGTGGTCGAGGCTCCGCAGCGCAGCGGGGCGATCGTGACCGCGAACTTGGCATTGGAACGGAACGTCGAGCTGATGGTGTGTCCCGGCGACGCGGGACGTCCCTCGTGCCGCGGGAGCAACAGGTTGCTCAAGGAGAAGGGCACGGCAATGGTGGAGAACGCGGCTGATGTGCTGGAGGCGTTGCGCTTAGAAGCCCGGCTGCCGCTTCTGTCTGAGGCCGACGCTCTGCTACCGAGCCGGGTGCCCCCTTGGCTCACCTTAGAACCCGCGTCGATCGAGGAATTGGCCCGGCGGGCAGGTCAGCCTGTTGGTTCCGTTCGTGCCGAACTGACCGAGCTCGAATTGCGGGGACTTGCAGTCCGTCTGGACGGCGACCGTTACCGTGCCGTGGCGAGCAAGAAGCCCGGCGGCGTGCCTACGTCCCTTGCCTGAGGAAGAAGCCGTGTGATAACATGACCAAACGAGAGTATACGTGAACTGAACGATTCTCCGTTCGCGTAGGTACACCGTACGGAGGTGCCACCGGTATTGGGCAAAACACTTGTCATAGTGGAATCTCCCGCAAAAGCAAAGACGATTAGCAAATTTCTAGGCAAGAATTATACCGTGAAAGCGTCCATGGGACACGTGCGCGACTTGCCACGCAGCCAGTTCGGGGTGGACGTTGAAAACGGCTTCCAGCCGAAGTATATCACGGTGCGGGGACAAGGTAAGGTCCTGCAGGAGCTGAGGGCTGCAGCAAAAAAGTGCGAGCGCGTACTGCTGGCCACAGACCCGGACCGAGAAGGCGAGGCGATCTCTTGGCATCTCGCGCAAGCCTTGGACCTCGAACCCGGTCCGAACCGCATCGAGTTTCACGAGATTACAAAGCCCGCCATCCAAAGGGCCATACAAAACCCGCGTGAGCTCGATACGCGCCTGATCGATGCGCAGCAGGCCCGAAGGGTTTTGGACCGGATCGTCGGCTATAAGCTAAGTCCGCTCCTTTGGGCAAAGGTGAAGCGCGGCTTAAGTGCCGGTCGCGTGCAGTCGGTGGCGTTGCGCCTTATTTGCGATCGGGAGGCCGAAATCGCGGCTTTCGAGCCCGAGGAGTACTGGAGCATAACGGCCAAGCTGAAAAAGGTGGACGGGCAGGAGTTCGAAGCGAAGCTCCACCTGCGCGGCGGTGAAAAGGTCGATATCACAAGCCGTGACGAGGCCGAGGAGATCTTGCGGGCCCTTGGCGGCGCACGCTACGTGGTGCGCAGCGTTACGCGCCGCGAGCGGAGGCGGAGGCCTGCCGCGCCCTTCACTACCAGCACGATGCAGCAGGAGGCCTCGCGCAAGCTCGGTTTCACGGCCCGAAAGACGATGAGCTTGGCGCAGGATCTGTACGAAGGCATGGACGTCGGTCCGGAAGGTACGGTCGGTCTCATCACGTACCTGCGCACCGACTCGACCGAGGTAGCCGCCGAAGCCCAGGCCGAGGCGCGCGCTTTCATCGAGGAGAGGTTCGGTGCGGAGTACCGTCCGGCCCGTCCGCCGCGCTATGCGTCGCGGAAAGGCGCACAGGCTGCCCACGAAGCGATTCGCCCGACATCCGTCCTGCGTACGCCGGAGTCGCTCAAGCCTTACCTGAAACGCGACCATCTGCGTCTGTACAAACTCATCTGGGAACGGTTTGTGGCAAGCCAGATGGCCCCGGCCGTGCTCGACACTGTCTCGTGCGACATCGAGGCCGGCGAGTTCGTCTTCCGTGCAACGGGTTCCCAGGTAAAGTTTCCGGGCTTCATGACGTTGTACATCGAAAAAAGCGACGACGATCAGCAGGAGGAGCACGACGACATGCTCCCCGATCTGTCGGAAGGTGAAGAGCTGAGCTGTACGGACCTTGAGCCCAAACAGCACTTTACCCAGCCACCCCCTCGGTACACCGAGGCGATGCTAGTGAAGACGTTGGAAGAGCTCGGTATCGGTCGGCCGAGTACCTACGTCAGCATCATCGACACGATACAGCGACGCGGCTACGTCGTGCGTGAGGATAAACGGTTCGTTCCGACGGAACTTGGCCAGATTATCGTGGAACTGCTCACAGAGTACTTTCCGAAGGTCGTTGACGTCGAGTTTACCGCTACCATGGAGGCCAAACTCGATGAGATCGAGGAGGGCAAAGAAAACTGGACCGACGTCATCCGGGAATTTTACGGACCCTTCGAGGAGGCCGTCCAGAACGCGCATAAGGATATAGAAGAAATCGAGATCGAGGACGAGGTGACCGAAGAGGTCTGCGAGGTCTGCGGCCGAAATATGGTGATTAAATGGGGCAGGTACGGTCAGTTCCTCGCCTGTCCCGGGTTTCCCGAGTGCCGCAATACGAAGCCGCTGCTCAAACCGATCGGCGTCGCGTGTCCCAAGTGCGGCAAGGACATCGTCGAACGGCGATCGCGTAAAGGGAGGGTCTTTTACGGCTGCTCGGGCTACCCCGATTGCGACTTCACCAGCTGGCAGAAGCCGGTGCCAGCGAAGTGCCCCGTGTGCGGCGCCATGCTAGTCGAAAGAAACCGTCGGGGCCGAGGAGCCGAATGGGTTTGTCCGACGAAAGGCTGCGGCTATGTGCAGGAGCCGACTGAGGCGGGAGAGGTTGCGATTGCGACGGCGCACGAGGAACGGCAGTGAGCCGCGCCTGTGCGACAGGATAGAGCGGGGGTCACTCGATGGAGCGGATGCGTTCGACGACCATTGTTGCGATGCGGCGGGACGGCGAAGCCGCGATCGCAGGCGACGGCCAAGTTACGTTCGGCGAGCACACCGTAGTGAAGCATTCGGCGCGGAAAATTCGGCGGCTGGCCGGTGGTCGTATCTTGGCCGGCTTCGCCGGTTCCGCCGCCGACGCATTTACCCTTTTCGAGAAGTTTGAAGGATATGTGGACACGTATCACGGCAATGTCATGCGGGCCGCGGTCGAGTTGGCCAAGGAATGGCGTTCCGACAGGGTGCTGCGGCGCCTCGAGGCTTTACTCTTGGTCGTGAGCGCGGACCACTTGCTGATTATCTCCGGCACCGGCGACGTCATCGAACCCGACGACGGCATCGCGGCGATCGGTTCCGGCGGACCGTACGCCCTTGCCGCCGCGCGTGCGCTGGCGTACAACACTGCCCTGTCCGTCGATGAAATCTGTCGCAAGGCTTTGGAGATCGCTGCAGACATCTGCATCTACACAAACCGCAATATCTCGTTGGAGAGGCTCTGAAGAAAGGCAGGAGGGAGCACGGTGCCAGAGATGTGGGAGAACCTGTCACCACCCGAGATCGTCGCCGAGCTGGACAGGTACATCGTAGGGCAGGCCAAGGCCAAAAGGGCCGTCGCCATCGCGCTGCGGAACCGCTACCGTCGTCAGCAGCTGCCGGAGGAAATGCGTGATGAGGTCACGCCGAAAAACATTCTCATGATCGGTCCCACGGGTGTGGGAAAGACCGAAATCGCCCGTCGTCTGGCTCGACTTGTAAAAGCGCCGTTCATCAAAGTGGAAGCGACGAAGTTTACCGAGGTGGGGTACGTCGGTCGTGACGTCGACTCGATCGTGCGCGATCTGGTGGAAACGGCGGTACGCATGGTCAAAGAAGAGCAAATGGAGGCCGTGCGCGACAAGGCGGAGGAGCGAGCCGAGGAGCGTTTGGTCGAGATCATGGCCCCCATGCCCCACGCGGAGAGAGCCTTCAACCCCTTTACCGCAATGTTCGGCATGGGCCACGTCCGGCCGCAGACGGGCTCGACTGAGGCGGATTCCGAGGAGCGCACCCGCGTCCTGGAAGAACGCAAGCGTCTCAAGGAGCTCCTAGCCCTGGGAGAGCTGGAGGACCGGATCGTCGAGATCGAGGTGGAAGATCACCGGCCGCCCGTCCTCGAAGTGTTCTCAGGGGCGGGGGTCGAGGAGATGGGCATCAACCTCCAGGACCTGTTCGGCAATCTGCTACCGAAGCGCAAACAGCGCCGGCGGGTGCCCGTATCCGAAGCCCGGCGCATTTTGGCCCAAGAAGAAGCACAAAATCTGATCGACATGGAAGAAGTGATTCAAGAGGCCATCCGACGCAGCGAAAACGCCGGGATCATCTTTATCGATGAGATCGACAAGATCGCAGGGCGTGAAGGGGGTTCGGGACCCGACGTCTCGCGCGAAGGCGTGCAGCGCGACATCTTGCCCATCATCGAGGGCGCAACCGTCATGACCAAGTACGGACCGGTGCGCACCGACCACATGTTGTTTATTGCGGCAGGGGCCTTTCACGTCTCGAAGCCGTCGGATCTGATTCCCGAGCTTCAGGGGCGTTTTCCGATTCGCGTGGAACTCGATTCGCTCACGCAGGCCGATTTCACCCGGATCTTGACCGAGCCGAAAAACGCCTTGACGAAGCAGTATGCTGCCTTGCTGGCGACGGAATCAGTCTACCTTGACTTTGCCGAGGACGGCATCCAAGAGATTGCGCGTCTTGCCGAACTTGTCAACGAGCAGACGGAAAACATAGGTGCCCGCCGCCTGCACACGTTAATGGAGCGGCTATTGGAAGAGGTTTCCTTCAACGCGGCAGACTATAGAGGGCAGCGGATTCGTGTCGACGCCCAGTACGTGCGTGAGCGGTTGGGCTCGCTGGCGGAAGACCGCGACCTCAGCCGTTACATTCTCTGATTCACAGCCGCAAATTACGTTCCGCGACAGACGCCTCCCCGCCGGAGGCGTTTATTAATCTCGAATTATGGAGGAATCTGGGAACGTACGTCGAAAAACATGGAGAGGCGTTACCAGGTTTAGGTCGGGGGGACTTTACCTGGTGAGGTGGGGGACATGGCGTCTCTTGATCACGGCATTGACAGTCTGTTGACGTACGCGCTCGACGCTTTGTCGTTGCGTCAAAGGGTTACGGCGAATAACATTGCCAACGTGAATACGCCCGGCTTCAAGCGGGGGACCGTACCGTTCGAAGCGGAGCTTCGCCGCGCCCTCGAAAAGTCGAACGAAAGGCTCTTGCCGAGCCGCACCCACCCACGGCATCTCCTGCCGAAGGCTTTCACACCGAACACTCCTTCCGTGGTGATCGACCGGTCGACCGCTCTACGGAACGACGGGAATAACGTCGATATAGAGCGTGAGGCCGCGCAGCAGGCAAAGGACGCGCTCTTGTACCAGGCGGTTATCGCCCAGGTAAACCGCCGCATCGGTGCGCTGCGGTCTGTAATCCACGACGGGAGGCGGTAAAGTGTGACACTCTTCTCATCCTTTGACATCAGCGCCTCCGCTCTGACGGCAGAGCGTCTGCGCATGGATGTCATCTCCAACAATCTGGCCAACGCGAACACTACCCGTACGCCCGAAGGCGGGCCCTTCCGCAGGCAAGTCGTCGTCTTTGCACCTCGTGACGCAACCCGGCGGTTCGCACCGAAACGGCGCGCTGGAGCCCATCCGGGCCAGGCTCCGGTCGTCGGACAGGGTGTCCGGGTCGTGGCGATTCGAGACGACGACGCTCCGCCGCGGCTGGTCTACGACCCATCCCATCCCGATGCCGATGAAAACGGCATGGTCGCGATGCCGAACGTCGACGTCGTCCGGGAAATGGTAGACCTCATTTCGGCTGCACGGGCGTATGAGGCCAACGTTACCACGATCAACACACTTAAGAACATGGCGCTGAAGGCTCTCGAAATCGGTCGCGTTTGAGAGCGTTTCCCATCAGGTCGGAACGTGCCATAGCTAGGGGGGGACTACTGTGCGCGTGTCTGAAGTGCTTAGCAATACCTCTAATTTAATATCCAATCATGATAAAGATACAAAAGTCGCATCCTTCGCGACGGCGCTCCGCGAAGCGTTGGCGCAGGTGAACCGGCTCCAGATTGAAGCGGACGAAGAGGCGGCCAAGCTCGCTCTGGGAACCGCGACGGACCTGCACCGGGTTATGATCGCGGGTGAGCGTGCCCAACTTGCCCTGCAGCTGACCATTGCCGTCAGGAACCGCGTAGTTGAAGCGTACCAGGAGCTCAGCCGGATGCAGATCTAGCGACGTGCAACCGAGGGGGCGCATTGAGGGTGGCTTGTTGAGATGGACAGTTTCTTGGGCAAGGTGGGGGAACAAATTCTCGGCGTCTGGAAAGGGATGGACCGCAGGGCAAAGTTGCTGAGCGCAGCTGCCGTGGCAGTCGTTCTGGGCGCCGTCGCCATTGTGTTTTTTTCTCTTGGTCGCACCGGCTCGTATCAGGTGCTTTTTTCCAACCTGCAGCCTGCCGACGCCGCAGAAGTCGTAGCTCTTCTGCGAGAACAGGGCGTTCCGCACCGGATTGAGAGAAACGGCAGCGAGATCTGGGTCCCGGAAGACTATGTGGCACCGGCCCGGTTGGAGCTTGCCGCGATGGGGCTTCCGAGGGGCGGAGTCGTAGGATTCGAAGCGTTTGACACCACGCGGCTGGGCATGACCGATTTCGAACGCCAGGTCCAGTACCAGCGTGCGCTACAAGGCGAGCTGACGCGCACGATACGGGCCTTTGAACAAGTACAGGACGCACGGGTACACATTGCTTTACCCGAGCGCTCGCTCTTCGTCCGGGACCAGGGCGAGCCGTCGGCATCCGTCGTGCTGCAGCTCGTGCCGGGACGTACTCTGGATTCCTCGCAGGTGCAAGCCATCGTCCACTTGCTGGCGCGCAGCGTCGAGGGGCTACAACCCGACAACGTGACGGTTGTCGACACACGTGGCAACGTTTTGAGCGACCAGTTGCTCCACCGCGACGCCTTCCGGAGTGACGTGGTGGCACGACAGCTTGAAGTGGAGCGCCAGTACGAGCAGCGGCTCTCCCGCGATTTAGAGAGTCTTCTGGAACTCGTGTTCGGGCCCGGCCGGGTAGTGGCCAGAGTCCGGGTAGAGCTTGGCTTCGACAGCGCGGAGGAGCTGAGCGAAGCCTTTAGTTCGCCGACGAACGGCCGCACCGGGCTGCCGCGCAGCGAACAAAGGACGCAAGAGCGTTACGAGGGCGTGCTGTCCGATGCCGGCGGAGTGGTTGGCGTCGACGCCAACATTCCCGGCTACGTGGAGCAGTCCGGTTCCGTCGGTACGTACGAACTGGTCGACGAAACCGTGAATTACGAGCTCAACCGCATCGTATCAACTCGCCAGATCGCTCCCGGGGAAATTCGCCGGCTCTCGGTGGCTGTCGTTGTCGATGCGACGTTGGACGAAGCGGAGCGGGCACGGATTAGCGAGATAGCCGCCGCCGCGGTCGGGCTCGATCCGGAGCGGGGCGATGTGGTCAGCGTGCAGAGCATGCGCTTTGAAACACCGCCGCCCGTGGAAGTGGCCGCCGTCGGTACGGCATCGGCATCCGTACCTTCGCTGCCCTACCTTCTCGTCGGGCTACTGGTTATCGCCGCCGTGGCCGCGCTGGTGTACGTTGCAACACGCCGGAGTCGCCGGCCTGCGCTGGATGTGACGGTCGGCGATGCCGACGAGCAGGACGAGGACGAAGTGCCGCTCTCCGCGTACGAACGGCGGAAACGGGAGTTGCGCTCGCGTGTCTATTCCATTGCCCGGGAGCGGCCTAAGGAAGTGGCGCAGCTCATCCGTGCGTGGCTGGCCGAGGATTAAGCATTCTCGCAGGAAGGTAGGGGATCGGCGATCGAGCGCAACGGAAGTGTGGTCAGTATCGAGCAGCTGCGGGGCGCCCAAAAAGCGGCTGTGTTCCTCATCTCGCTTGGTCCAGAAATCTCGGGAGAGATACTGCGGCATCTAAAGGAGGAGGAGATCGAGCAGCTTTCGCTCGAAATAGCGAGCCTCCGCAAAGTGCATCCCGAGGTCCGGGATCAGATCTTCGATGAGTTCGTCGACATGCTGGCGGCCCAAGAGTATATGACGCAGGGGGGCATGGAGTACGCTCAGTCCTTGCTGGAACAAGGCTTGGGTCCGGAAAAAGCGCGCATGATCTTGAACCGCCTCACTGCGACCTTACAAGTGCGTCCGTTCGATTTTGCGCGCAACACGGACCCAGCGCAGCTCTTGAGCTTCCTGCAAAACGAGCACCCGCAGACCATCGCACTGATCATGGCCTACCTGCAGCCGGAGCAAGCGGGAATGATTCTAAGCGCACTCAGTCCGGAGCTGCAGATCGAAGTGGCCAAGCGCTTAAGCCGTCTCGATCAAACGGCTCCCGAAGTCATCGAGGACGTCGAATCCATACTCGAGCAGAAGTTGTCCGCCTTTGTCACACACGATACCGCACATGCCGGTGGGCTCGAAGTCGCGGTCGAGATTCTGAACCGGGTCGACCGCGCGACCGAACGGACGATCATGGCGGCGCTCGAAGAGGACGATCCCGAGCTGGCGGAAGAGATTCGCAAGCGCATGTTTGTGTTTGAGGATATCATCACCCTTACAGACCGCGACGTCCGTCTCGTTATCCAGCAGGTCGACTCGAAGGATTGGCAGTACGCCCTGAAGACGGCGAGCGACAGCGTGAAATCGAAGCTGTTTCGAAATATGTCGAAACGCCAGGTTGAAGCGATACTGGAGGATATGGAATTCTTGGGACCCGTGCGCCTGAAGGATGTCGAGGATGCGCAGCAGCGGGTCGTCGCAGTCATCCGGCGTTTGGAGGAAGCGGGCGAAATCGTCATCGCGCGCAGTGGGGAGGACGAGCTCGTTGTCTAGGATCATCAAGTCGGAAAGCGTAGCGGCAGCAACGGCGGGCCGCGCGAGCGCAATGGTCCCGGCGGAGCCGCGGCTGCGACAAGGCTCTCGTACGGCTGCCGGCGTAGTCGATGCCGCGGAGATCGTCCACTCGGCCCGCGTCCGGGCTGCAGCGATCTTGCAAGGTGCCCAAGGCTCCGCCTCCCGCATGTTGGAGGAGGCAGCCCGGCAGGCGGAGGCGTTGCGTGAGCAGGCCGTCAGAGAAGGCTACCGCGACGGATATGAAGCGGGAGCCCGCGAGGGACGGGAAAGGGCTGAACGGGAGGGCCAGCGGCGTTGGCAGGAGGCCCTCCGAGCGGTGCAGTCCGCGGTGCAGGAGCTGGGGAAACTGCGATCCGAGGCCGTCGCAGCTGCCGAGGCAGATATGGTAAAGTTTGCCCTCCTGGCTGCCGAAAAGATATTAAGGAAAGAACTGGCCAATCCCGAGCGGACCCTGGACATTGCCCGCTCCCTGCTGGCCGAAGTACGGGACGAAAGCCGCATCACGCTGTACTTGCCCGAAGGTGTGCAGCTGACCGAGGACGAGGCGCTGAAGTTGGCGGACGGGGATTCCTCCGGCGGGATCCAGCTGGTCGTGAAGCATGATCCCACACTGAGTTTGGGTGATGTCCGGATCGAGACGGCTTGGGGCTGGATCGCCGGACGGGCGTCGGTACGCTGGCAACGGCTCGTGGAAGCATTGAGAAGGGGCATCGACGATGACGGTGACGACTGAGCTTGAGATCCCGGATGCCTTCTGGGAACGCTTGCACAAGTTGCTAGCTGACGTGCAGGAGACGCCTCGCCACGGGCGTGTCGTTCATCTGGTGGGGCTGGGCATCGAGGCCGAAGGACCGGACGCGTCCGTGGGAGAGGTGCTCACGGTTACGGCGCCCGGTCGCCCGCCGCTGCTGGCCGAGGTGGTAGGGTTTCGGAACGGCAGGGTGTTGCTTATGCCCCTCGGCGACATGTCCGGTATCGGGCCCGGCGCCCTGGTGACATCGACGGGATCTGCCTTCCGCATTCCCGTCGGCGAAGGGCTGCTCGGCCGGGTCCTCGATGGCTTGGGCAGGCCGATCGACGGGGGGCCGAAAATCAATCCGGACGCCCTGCGCCTAGTCGAGTCCGATCCGCCCCATCCCCTGGCGCGGGTGCCCATCGAAAGCCCGCTGCGCTTGGGCATAAGGGCCATCGACGGCTTCTGTACCGTGGGCAAGGGGCAAAGGATCGGGATTTTTGCGGGCAGCGGCGTCGGCAAAAGCACGCTGATGGGGATGGTGGCTCGCGGAACCGAGGCCGACGTCAATGTCATCTGCTTAGTCGGCGAGCGGGGCCGTGAGGTCCGGGATTTCATCGAGCGCGACCTGGGGGATGAGGGCCTGAGGCGTTCCGTCGTCGTCGCGGCGACGTCCGATCAGCCGGCTTTGATACGGGTCCGTTCTGCCCTCGTCGCCACTACGATCGCCGAATATTTTCGTGATACGGGACGGGACGTATTGCTGATGATGGATTCGGTCACGCGCTTTGCGACGGCCCAGCGGGAAGTCGGACTCACCGCGGGCGAGCCGCCGGCGACGAAGGGGTATCCGCCCTCCGTCTTCGGTATTCTCCCGCGCCTTCTCGAACGTGCCGGACGGACCGAGAGGGGCTCGATTACGGGCGTGTATACCGTGCTGGTGGACGGCGACGACCTGATGGACCCGGTAGCGGACTCCCTGCGCAGCATTTTAGACGGGCATATCGTGCTTTCCCGTCAACTGGCCGAGCGGAACCACTACCCTGCCGTGGACGTCCTGGCGAGCATAAGCCGGCTTATGTCGGTCGTGGCTTCCCAGGAGCATCAACGCCACGCGTCGGCTTTGCGCAGTCTGATCGCCGCCTACCGCAGCGCCGAGGATCTCATCCAAATAGGAGCCTACGCCGAAGGTTCCGATCCAAAAGTGGACGAGGCCATTGCTCTGATGCCGGAGATAGACCGCTTCCTGCAACAGAGCGCCGGTCACTTGAGTCCGTGGGATGAGACGTTGACGTGGCTGGCTGAGCTTGCCGGCTCGCAGTCTGCGGGCAGCGGGGGATGATGGCGATCGCATTTCGTTTTCGTTTTCAGAGAGTGTTAGACGTACGAGAGGCGGTCGAACGTCAGCGGATGTTGGCCTTGTCCGCCGAGCTCGCCCGCCATGAAGAGGCTCTCGCCTCCCTGGAGGCATGGCGGACCCGACTCAGGCAATCGGAGGAGGCGTTGCGCAGCCTCTACCTAGGTCGCCCTCTCGTTGCACAGGCCGTGGCAAGGGAGCTCCTCCATCGCGAAGGGCTGCGCGCCCGGGTCGCGGAGGCGGAGCGAACGGTCGAAGAGTCGAAGCGGCGTATCGAGGAGGCGCGGCGCACTTTGCTCGCCGCCACGAAGGAACGGCGCATCATGGAACGCCTGCGCGAGCGCCATGAAGCGGACTGGCGCTTGGCGCAGGACCGAAAGGAACAGAACGAGCTCGACGAGATCGGCTTGCGCCAGGCCGAGAGCCGGTCGGCCGGGAGAGGTCCCGGGCCTACGAGGGAGGAGACGCTCGGTGCGTAAAGTCGCCGTTGTGGTCCTCGTGCTGGCGGCGTGCGGCTTCAGCGTATGGGCTCTGCAGGCGATGGGCGTAGTCGACTTCACGGGGGTCGTTTTGAACCGCCTTCAGCGCGTTCCGGCCTTCGCCGACCATGTGGCCATCTACCGGCTCGGCCTGAGTCGCAACGTGGAGATAGAGCAGGCGTTGGCCGAGCTGGAAAAGGAGCTGTCGATGGCCGAAGCCGAGCGTCTCCGCCTCGAGTCCGAGCGCAAAGCGTTGGCGGATGCTTGGGCCGAACTGGAAAGGGAGCGGGCGGCCCTCGCGGAGGAACGCAGGCAGCTTGAACGGGAGTGGCAAGGGCTTTACGATGCACGCGAAGTCGAGGAGAACATTGCCCGATTGGTGACGTTGTACGAACAGATGCGACCGGAACAGCTCGCGGAAGTGCTCGCCGGCCTCGAGGACGCGCTGGTCATTCAGATGCTGTTTCAGATGGATGAAAGAAGGGCGGCAGCACTGCTTGGAGCTTTGCCCGCCGACCGGGCCGCAAGGTTGAGCCGCATGGTCGCAGGAGAAGGGAGGTGAAGGCATGACGGCGTCCGGCATGTCCGTTATTCTACCGCAGTTCGAGGCAACAGGCAGTGAGCTCGAAGCCGACCGCGCGTCGTCCGCCGGTCAACCGCCACGGCGTGCAGGGCGGGAGCCTGTCTTCGGCGCCTTATTGCTGCAGGCTGCGGAGAAAGGTCTTTTGGCGCGATCTGCCGAGCGGGAAGACGAGCCGGACGTAGGGGACCCGGTCCCCTTTGTGCCAGTTCAGCCCCGGCTGCCGGCTCCTGAAAACTCGCTGTTCGGTGCCGCCGCCTTGCCGGTGCGGAGTGACTTGCTCGTTGGAGCTGTGGAGGGACGCCGAGGGGCGGACGTCGGCACGTACACCGCCGTCCGGAACCTGGGAGAAATACCTGGAAGCGAACGCCTCGCTGGCGGAAAGAGGAAGGAACCCGCCCCTCCTGCCGGAAAGCCGGGGACTCTCGTACCGCGGGAGACGTCCGTGGCCGTACGAGACGGTCTTCGGCTGGCAGGCGCGAGGGCCGAGATAACGGGGTTGCGCGCTGTTCTGCCTGCGCCGTGGCACGGGAGCGGGAGTGCGCGGGGCGGGCAGCAGGCAGCCACCCGCTCGCCGGCCGAAGAGCCGCATGACGTGCCGGCCTTCGGACAGCCGCACGCGCCGGACGAACAGGCTGCTTCCCCCGCGAATGGACGCCCATCGGCCTCCCCAAGGCCCGTCGTGGCGAACACACAGCCAAACGTGGAGCAGTCTATCGTTGCCGATCGTGCACCGGAAGCGTCGACTTTGCCCGGACCGCGGGTGGCGCTGGAAGGCGCAGACGTTGCGGAGCTCCGAGACCTCGCGGTGGTGCGCTTTGCTTCGAACGGCGGGAATAATTCCGGCAATCCCCGGCCTACTTTCCTTTCGGATGAGCCGCTGCAGGCCGCGCGCTCGTACGCAGAGCACCGGCCGCAAGCCGGAATGGGGCCAGGCCACGCCTCGGCCTTCAGCAGGGTGAAGGCCGGTGGAGATGCCCTGGACGGTCGGGAGCTGGCCGCGTACCGGCACGCATCCCCTGCCGGGATACTCTCGGAAGAGACCGGATTGAAAGCCGCTGGCGGCGATGCGCCGCTCCGGCCGGAGGGGCGGGCCGCTGTGCAGCAGCACACGCGGCAGCAGGCGGCGCCTATGGCCGAGCTGTACGGCTTCGAAACGGAGGGACCCGCCTCGCTCGCGCGCTACTTGCGGCCAACCACCGTGTCGCACGCGGACCCGGCACGCTGGTCGGCCCGGCAGGACGCCGAGGCGGACGGGTCCCGGATCCAGGAGGGGATCGAGCCTGCGGCCGCGCGCCACGAGCCGGCGTCCTCGACGCCGCGGCCCGAGGTGCCCGAGCGGGGGCTGTTCGCTTCGGGCGACGCCGGTGCGCTCAGACAGCGCGACGAGGCGTCCGGCGACGTGA
>JAAYLA010000137.1 GCA_012522135.1 Bacillota bacterium
CTTGAATGGCATTCAAGAGGTCGGCGGTTCGATCCCGCTCGGCTCCACCAATGGGGAACCCTTCGTGGCGTTGCTGCGAAGGGTTTCTTCGCGCAGGGGGCGGCGTACGATCTGCCGCTTACTGCACGTTATCAGACATTGCCTATTTCCTATCGGACGGGGGAACGAACTAGCAGGGAACCCGCACCGCGATGCCGTATTTGGTGTTCGGTGAGGCTGTATTTCGACTGCTGGAACTGGACCTTCGACGAAATTCGCCAAAAAGGGGCACACGGATTAAAGGAAATCCAAGGTCCATAGCTAATAATATGCCTTTAACAGGGTTGAGACAGCAGACCTAGGAGCCGGAGGGGGTGGATGTAGGGGTCCGCCCTGGGGAAGGGGGGGTAACGAACTCCGGTGTAGGCACAGCAGTATAGGGGTAGGCTGGACAACTCTTGGTCAGCAGAAAGTTTACTTGCCGTATCTTTGATGCAAGGAAGGGTGACATATGTATGTTCAGTAGAACGACGCGGATTGGCCTGTTCACCATCGTGCTGCTGCTCGTTCTGTCCCTGGGCACGGCAGCACAGGTCCGCAACGGTGCGAAGGTCGACGAAGTCGTCCTGATCGAAGTGGCCCAGGCCGAACAGGCTATTAGCCGCCTGATTGCTGGCGACATCGACATCTACGCTTACGGTGTGCCGAACGCTGCCTTGTTCGAACAGGTGCGGAACCACCCTGCTTTGGATTACTATCAGGTGTTTGGTTCTTACACGGAGCTTACCTTTAATACTTACGGCCCCGAGTTCACCGATGGCTCTCTCAACCCGTTCCACTCCAGGCGCGTGCGGGAGGCCATGAACTGGCTGGTCGACCGCGAGTATCTCGCCCAGGAGATCTACGCCGGCCTTGCGGTTCCGAAGTACACGGTGCTCACCCGTGCCTTTGCCGACTACGCCCGTGTAGTCGAAAAGATGCGCGAGCTCGAGACGATCTACAGCTACGACCTCGGCAAGGCTGAAGAGGTTGTTAGGGAAGAGATGCTGGCCATGGGTGCCGAGCTGCGCAACGGCAAGTGGTATTACAAGGGTCAGCCCGTCGTGGTGAAGATCCTGGCCCGGACCGAGGACGAGCGGCGTGAAGTGGGCAACTACTTCGCAGCGCAGCTGGAGAAGATCGGTTTCACTACCGAAATCGACTACAAGGCCGGCGCCGACGCGAGCCCGATCTGGCTGCAGGGCGATCCGTCCGGCGGTGCGTGGATGGTCTACACCGGCGGCTGGTCCTCGCCCGTCGTGTACCGTTCGCAGGCTCACAACTTCGAGCAGATGTACACCAGGCGGATCATGGCCAACCCGCCCTGGCAGATTCTCGACGTCGATCCGGAGCTCGACGAGATCTCGTCCCGGCTCTACAACTACGACTTCAAGACGATGGAAGAGCGCAACGCGCTGATGGAGCGCATCCTGGAGCTCGGCTTCAAGGATTCGCCCCGCATCTTCCTGGTCGACCGCATCAGCTTCGTGCCGCGTCGGGCCGAGATCAGCGTGGCCTCTGACCTCGGCGGTGGCGTAGCCGGTACCCTTCTGTGGGCTCCGACCCTCGCGCGCGAGGGCCAGGAAGGCGGACGTGTGATCATCGCTCTGCCGAGCCTCCTCGACAGCCCGTGGAACCCGATCGCCGGTTCGAACAACCTGTACGACCAGATGGCGATCCGCGCCACCATGGAGCGGAGCATCATCGTCGACCCCTACACGGGCAACCAGTGGGCAAACCGCATCGAGCGGGCTGAGGTTACGGTGCTCGAGGGTTATCCGGTGTCCAAGTCGCTCGACTGGGTCGACCTGAAGTTCACCGACAGCATCGTCGTGCCCGAGGACGCCTGGGTAGACTGGGATGCTACGGAGCAGCGGTTCATCACCGCGGGTGAGAAGTTCCCCGAGGGTCTTGAGGCCGTGCATCGCTCGGTCGTGTACTTCCCCGAGGACTTCTTCGAGACGGTGAAGTGGCACGACGGCAGCCCGATCTCCCTCGGTGACATCCTGTTCGCGTTCATTATCGGCTTCGACCGCGGCAAGCCCGAGAGCGCGATCCACGACAAGGACGCCCAGGATTCGCTCGAGATCAATCTGCCCTACTTCAAGGGTATGAGGATCCTCTCGACCGATCCGTTGATCATCGAGTCCTACAGCGACAACTGGTCGCTCGACGCGGAGTTCATGTACGGCGAGTACTTCCCGGTTGACATCAACCACGGTCCGATTCCGTGGCACACGGTAGCCCTGGGCGTGTTGGCCGAGGCCAACCGTGAGCTGGCCTTCTCGAACAACAAGGCTGCTGAGCTCGGCGTAGAGTGGCTCGGTATGCACACCGGTCCGTCGATCGCGATCCTCGCCAAGTATCTGCAGCAGGCGAAGGCCGAGAACTACATCCCGTACTACAACACGCTGAAGGATTACATCACCCCCGAGGAGGCCGCGCTGCGCTGGTCCAACCTCGAGAAGTGGTATAACGAGCACAACCACTTCTGGCTCGGTACCGGTGTGATGTACCTCGATCGTGTGTACCCGGTCGAGCGCCAGATCGTGCTGAAGCGCTTCGAGGATCACCCCGATCCCTCGGACAAGTGGGATATGTTCGACGAGCCGCGGATTCCTGAGGTCACGGTCGTCTCCGACGGTCGACTCGGCCTGCGGCAGGGTCGGGAGGCTAGCTTCCAGGTCGCGGTAACCTTCGACGGCGAGCCCTATCCGATGGACCAGATCGTGGAAGTCGGCTACCTGATCCAGCGCTCCAGCGGCGAAGTGGTCACTCGCGGCACGGCTGCACCGGTCGGCGACAGCATCTACGAAATCGAGCTGCTGCCGAGCCTGACCCGTGAGCTCCCGTTCGGTGCGAACCGACTCACCGTGTTCGTGACGACGAACCTGGTCGGAGGTGCCCAGTTTGCCGAGGCCACCTTCGTGGTCACACCATAGTAAGAAACTGGCAGGCCATACGACCAGGAGAGTCCGTGTAGCGTAGCGTATAGGAGAGTCGTGGGGGTCGTAGAGGGTGGCTTAGCCTTCTCCGTCTACGGCCCCCACTTGACATTTCGGGTGTGCAAGCGTCAGTTCAGGGGGAGAAGAGCATGGCAGAACCTGCCTTGACGGTAGAGTCGGGCGCCACGCCGGCGACCGCTAAAGGGTTGCCGCAATGGCTCAGGCTGTTGGTGTATATCCTCACGCGCGCGGTGACGATCGTGATAACGTCCGTCGTCGCGGTTTACCTGACCATCATCGTGGCGAACATGGGTGGCAAGGTCGACGAGATCCGTAAGGCCGAAATTGATTTCAACGTCAGGCAAATGGCCGTTGCGGACGAAAGCTTGAGGCACTTGTCGGTAGCAGAGTATAACCGAGTGGTGGAAGCTAGGATCCAGCAAGAATACGAACGCCAAGGTCTGAACCAGAACTTCTGGGCCCGCAGCGTGCGTTACTTGTGGAAGGCCATCACGCTGGACCTTGGCCAAGCGGAGCGGCTGACGAGTGACAGCGGTTCCAGTTGGGTGCGGCAAATCATACTCGAGCGCCTGTTTCCTACGCTTCTCCTGTTCGCGTCAGCCCAACTGCTGATCTTTTTCTTGGGCATTTTTGTGGCCTTGGCCCTTTCCCGGCGGTACGGCAGCTGGCTTGACAGGACCGTCATCGCCTTGGCGCCTACGTCCGCAGCGCCGTCGTGGTTTTACGGCATCTTTCTCATCCTGTTCTTCGCTGCCATGCTGAGGGTTTTCCCGTTCGGCGGCATGGTCAAGGCACCGCCGCCGACCGATAGATTCGAGTATGCTCTGAGCGTCCTGAAGCACCTCACGCTGCCCGTACTGGCTCAGGTGTTGTCCTCGGTGTTCCACACGATCTACTCGTGGCGAACCTTCTTCCTCATCTACTCTTCCGAGGATTACGTGGAGATGGCGAAGGCGAAGGGGCTCACCTCGGGTCAGATCGAGCGCCGGTATGTATTGCGGCCCACGTTGCCCACGATCCTTACGAGCTTTACGCTGCTTTTGATTAGCTTGTGGACCGGTGCCATCGTCCTCGAAACCGTGTTTAACTGGCCGGGACTTGGCCGCCTGATTTACGAGGCGATCCAGAAGTACGACACGCCTGTTGTGGTGGGGACGACGGTCATCTACGCATACCTGCTGGGTCTTACCGTCTTCTTGCTTGACTTCCTGTACGCGTTGGCAGACCCGCGGGTGAAAGTGGGATCAGGGGGTCGAAGGGCATGAACGCGTTAAGAAGAACGTGGGAGGAACTGGGGCGCTATCCGTCGGCAGTGGTAGGCGTCGTCTTGATCGGCTTCATCGTGGCTATTGCCGTATACGCAGTGATTGCGATTCCGTACAGCGAGGCGATCCGACTGTGGCGTGGCGGCGACGACGTGTGGATCGAGACGCCCCGCCATGCGCGTCCGAAATGGATCAACTGGTTCCGGAAGGAGAAACTGCCGGAGACGATCATCGTCCGCACACAGGAAAATCCTGATGCCAAGACGGTGATTCCGTACGGTGAAGGCTTCTCCGAGATTCAGGTCGTCTTCGAATTTGAGTACACCGCCGACGATTTTCCCTCCGAGCTGAGTTTGTTCTTGCAGGGAGTCTACGCGCGGGAAGCGCCGTACGTAGACGCCTTCTGGATTACGCCGGACGGCCGTGAGATCCGCTTGGCGGAGTTCACCGTGGGACGGTCCTATTCGTACCGCATTTCCCAGGACAACCAGGTGCGCCGCCGCGTGGGCAACGTGGCGCCCGAGATCGGCCTCTTCGCCGATCCGTCGGTAACCGATAAACTAGTGCCGCTGAAAGGTACTTACAAGCTCGTTCTCGACGGGTTCCTCTTCGAAGACGACGCGACGATCGAAGGTTCCTTGATCGCGTACGGGAAAGTCCATGGCATCGCCGGTACCGACCACCGCCGGCGCGACCTGAGCGTTGCGCTGTTGTGGGGCGCGCCGATCGCGTTGACGTTCGGCCTTGTGGCGGCGGTCGGGACCTCGCTCATTACGATGGCCCTTTCCGCCATGGCCGTTTGGTTCGGCGGGATCATCGACTGGATCATCCGGCGGATCACCGAAGTCAACATGATCCTGCCCATGTTGCCGATCCTCATGATGATCGGGATCTTCTACTCGCGCAGCCTGTGGGTCATATTGGGCGCCGTCGTGGTCCTGAGCATTTTCGGCAGCAGCATTCTTACCTACAGGTCGATGTTCCTGCAGGTGAAGGAGTCCGCATACATCGAGGCGGCCAGGTCGTACGGCGCGGGTAGTGCCCGGATCATCTTCCGGTACATGATGCCGAAGATCATCCCGGTACTCATTCCGTCGCTGGTCGTGACGATTCCCGCCTTCGTGTTCCTCGAGGCGAACTTGGCGATCTTGGGCCTCGGCGACCCGATCTTGCCGACTTGGGGCAAGCTGCTCAACGACGCTTACGAGCAAGGCGCGTTGTACCAGGGCCACTACTACTGGGTGCTTGAACCCGCGGTCTTGCTGATGCTGTGCGGCTTGGGCTTTTCGATGCTGGGCTTCGCATTGGACCGGGTCTTCAATCCACGGTTGAGGGGGCTTTAGTTTCATGGGTAACAGCGAGACGCTCTTAAGGGTAAAGGACTTGAAACTGCACTACCGCACGGCCAGGGGCTTGGTCCAGGCCGTCGACGGGGTCAGTTTCGAGTTGCGCCGCGGCGAGACTCTGGCCGTCATCGGGGAGTCCGGGTGCGGCAAGAGCTCCCTGGCTAAAGCCATCCTGCGCCTTCTGCCGCGGAACGTGCAGACCTACACGGGGGAGGTCTGGCTCAACGGCGCCAACGTGATGGCGTACAACGAGGAGAAATTCCGTCAAGAGGTGCGGTGGGTTCAGATGGCCATGGTTCCGCAGGCGGCCATGAACTCCCTCAATCCGGTCGTACGCATCGGCCATCAGATCGCCGAGGCGCTCCTCGTCCACAATAAGGGGAAGATGACAAAGGCCGAGGCGATGGAGAAAGCCGCGGAGAGCTTCAAGTGGGTCGGTCTGCCGCTCGACTTCTTGCAGCGGTACCCCTTCGAACTGAGCGGCGGCATGCGGCAGCGGGCGATCATCGCGATGTCGCTCGTGACCGAGCCAGACCTCGTGGTGCTCGACGAGCCGACGTCGGCCTTGGACCTGTCGACGCAAGCGAACGTGATGAACGTGCTGAAGCGCATCAAGCACGAGCTCGGCACGACCTTTATCCTGATCACCCACGACGTCGGTACCGCGAGCGAGCTGGCCGATCAGGTTGCCGTGATGTATGCCGGGAAGATGGTCGAGTGCAGTCCGGCCGAGACCTTCTACACGAACGCGGCCCATCCGTACTCAGCGGCGCTCATGGCCAGCGTACCGACGTTGCGAATGGACAAGCCGCTGTCGTTCATCCCGGGTCAGCCGCCGAGTTTGATCAACCCGCCGACGGGGTGCCGGTTCGCGCAGCGGTGCCCGAAGCGGTTCGAGATGTGCGAGAAGGAGCCGCCTACCGTCGAGCTGGAGAACGGCCAGCGTGTACAGTGCTGGCTGCACGCAGCAGCAGGAGAGATGCGAGATGCTCAGTAAGGCAGAAGTTCCCGTAGCGGAGCAAGCGACGCAGAAGCCGATCCTTTCGGTTCGCAATCTGCACACGTGGTTCGAGATCCGCCGCCTCGGCTTCTTCAAGGCAGGGGAGGTTAAGGCCCTCGACGGGGTAGACTTCGATCTGTACCCCGGCGAAGCCGTCTCCATCGTCGGAGAGAGCGGCTGCGGCAAGAGCACGTTGGCCAAGACCATTCTCGGGATCCATCAGCCGACGAAGGGCGAGATCATCTTCGAGGGGAAGAAGCTGTCCGAGTTCACCAAGGAGGACCGCAAGGAGTACACGGCCAAGGTCGGTTACGTACAGCAAGACCCGTACGGCGCTATGGCTTCCTTCATGACGGTGAAGCGCATCCTGGAAGAGCCGATGCTGATTCACGGCATCAGGAGCCCCGAGGAGCGCAACCGGCGCATCCGGCAGGTGCTCGAAGAAGTCAAGCTGACGCCTGTGGAGGACTTTTTGCCGAAGTACCCCCATCAGCTGAGCGGCGGCCAGCAGCAGCGGCTCGTCATCGCCCGGGCCATGATTTTGGAACCAAAGCTGCTCGTCGCCGATGAACCGGTGTCGATGCTCGACGCCTCGGTGCGCGTGGAGATTTTGCAGCTGCTGCGCAGCCTGCAGGAGCGGCATAATCTCGCCATCATCTATATCACGCACGACCTGTCGACCGTGCGTTACTTCTCGGAGCGCATCTTCGTCATGTACGGTGCGAAGATCGTCGAACAGTCGGGCACCCGGCAGCTGCTCGAAAACCCCGAGCACCCGTACACCAAGGCGCTGCTGGAGGCGACCTCCGATCCGGACGCGGAGAACTTGAAGACGTTCAAGAAGGTGCCGTCGGGCGAGCCGCCTAGTCTGCTCAACCCGCCGCCCGGGTGCCGGTTCTACGCGCGCTGTGAGTTCGCGATCCACGGCCTCTGCGACAAACAAATGCCGCCCGACTTCGAGACCGCGGACGGCAAGCTCGTTCGGTGCTGGCTTTATGATCCGGAGCGGAAGCAATGACTTTCGACAGGATGATGTGGCTAGGCGGGGCACTGCTCGTCATCGGCTGGGTCTTGGCTCTGCTGGCGACCGTGCACGTCCTGCCCCATAGCTTCCTCTTGGGGCTCGTCATCGCCCTGTGCATCATCATCGGCAGTATGGTGGGCTTGTTCGGCGTGTTCGGCGTCTACCAGCGCAACCGCAGGCGGGACGAATGAGCCGGTTTGCCGAAAAGGTTCGAGCGAGGGATCCGTCAGCGGTTCCCTCGCTCGTATATTTTCACGCCGGATAGTAAGGCTCTGCCGCCTCGCTTTGCGCCCTCGCCAAACGATTGTCCAGGCGCTCGAGCCGGTGATACAGCTCGGCCAGCTCCCGCCTGATCAGGCTGCCTTCCCTGGCGCGGCCAAGGCCGCTCAGAAGCCAACGCTGCCGCATGGCGTCGATAGCACGCAGTGTCCACTCGCGGGCTGTGTGAAACTCCTTCCTACGATGCTCGTAGTACTTGGCGAGTTCCACGTGGGGCTGGGGGACCAGCGCGCCTGCATCGGCCATCTCCCGCCAGAGGGGAAGGGCGCGCTCATAGTCACCGGCGCGTTTGTACAGTGAAGCCAAAAGGTCCGTACACGGCCACAGGAGCCGGGGCGGCAGATCTCTGCGCCGGGCTTCCTCGAGCGAGTCGACGGCCAGCTGCAGGTCGCCCTGCTCGGCAAACAGCCGCCCGAAGGCGTATAGGTCGGACCCGGGCAGCGGCGCGCCCGCCGGTGCGGCCGTGAGGGGCTCGGCGGCGCCTTGGGCCAGATACCCCGCGAGGGCAAAGGTCGTGACGATGTCGAGGCGATTGTGCTCGAAGACGGGCAGCAGAGGAGCGATGTCGCCCGTCTGCAAGTATTGGAAAAAGAGCGAGGGGATGAGCTCACCCGGCACGTCTCCGATGCGCCCGGTCCCCAAGACCTCTTGCTCCAGCTGCACGAGTCGACAGCTTTGGGTCACGCCGCTCCAAAGGCGGCGGGCCGGGTGGAGCACGTCGAGGTGGATCAGATCGGGGAGTTCCATACGGTTCAGCACGGCCCGAGTCTGCAGGAGGGGCCAATCGAAGGTTTTTCCGTTGAACGTCACGACTCCGGTCGCGCCCTGGAGCTCGCCGATCAGCTCGTGCATGAGGGCGGCTTCCTCGTGATAGTCGCGCATGAAGAGCTGGCGGACACGAAACTCGTCGCCCCGTATGCGTCCGATTCCGACGAGGAAGGCGTACGTGCCGGCCCCTCGTTCAAGGCCCGTCGTCTCCGTGTCGATAAACACCGCCTCGTGTATGGAGAAGGACCGGGCGCGGGCGTCCGCGTGCAAGAGGCGCTGCCAGCCGGTGCTCGGCGCGTTCTGCGCCGTTCGCAGCGGCACCTTGCCCCGGGCGCCGGCGAGGGGATAAGCCGTCTCGATCGACACGACGGGGCCAAACGGGGTGACGGCGATACGGGCGTTCGGAATGGCGGTGAACAGCGCCCGGCTGTCCTCCGCGGCCGGCAGGTGTGCTGCGCTCGGGCCTTCGCCTCTGGACGTGCTCTGCCGCGTGCCGGCGGCGTTCATGGCCCTGAGGCGGTCGCGCAAGGTCATGGTCGCCGCCCCTCCGCCGGGTGCACCCTTCCGGCCGGTGCCAAGGCGCTTTCCGGCTTACCGAGGGCGATGGCCAAGAGCCGCAAAGTCGGCTGTTTTCCGCCGGTCTCCGGCCCGACGCAGGCCGGGCAGCCGTCCTGGCAAACGCAGTCGCGCACCCGGTCGAAGGCCGCCTGGAGCAGCATCTCGTGCAGGTCGTACGCCTTGTCCGACAGGCCGATGCCGCCGGGGTACGCATCATAAAGGAATATGGTCGGCAGTCCGGTGTAGGGCGAGCGGATCTGTGTCGTAGCGAGAAGGTCCCGCGGGTCGCACATTAAAAACATGGGCGCCAACGATTCGAGCAGATTGGCCACGCCCAGAAGCGCCGATTGGAGTTCGTCCGGGGCGAACAGGCCGTGCACGGGTTCCGGAACCGTAATCCAATACGAGGCCGTGTGCATCTCATCTTCCGGCAAGTGAATTTCGCCCCAGCCGACGTTTTCGTGGGTGTACAGCTTGATTTTCTTGAAGATCGTGGCCTTGCAGGCGGTCATCACCTCGCCGAAGCTGCGCTCTAACGGTCCGACCTTCTCCGAGCGGAACACGTCAAGGGGCCGGATGGTCACCGCCAAGTTCGCGTCGGTGTAGTAGTCCACATCGACGCGGTGGACGTAGGCCCGGCGTTCGTCCCAATCCAGCCGGTCGACCAGATACTGCTCGCCTTCGTGCAGGTAGATGGCATGGGTATGGAGCATCGTCATCGCCGCCAGCCGGTCCATCTCGCCGATCACGCGGTGGTCCGGCTCGGTGGTGTCGACGATGACGAAGTTCTCGCTGCTCGCGCTTCGCAGGGAGATGTCTTCGGCCGGGAAATTCTCGCTCATCCAGTGCCAGCGGCCCCCGGCGTAGCGGAGGATGCGCTCTTCCTGCAAATACGCCAGGATCTCCTGGGTGCCGGCCACGTCGACGCCGAAGGCTTCGTCACCGGTGAAGGGAAGCTCAAAGGCCGCGCACTTAATATGACTCACGAGGATCATCAAATTGTCCGGGTTGATGAGCGCATGCTCCGGCGAGCGGCCGAAAAAGTAGTCGGGGTGTTCGGCGATGTACTGGTCCAACGGCGAGCTCGACGTGATCAAAACGGCAGCCGACACTCCCTGGCGCCGCCCGGCCCGCCCCGATTGCTGCCACGCGCTCGCGATCGTGCCGGGAAAGCCCGCCATAACGCACGCCTCGAGCTGACCGACGTCGATGCCGAGCTCGAGCGCGTTCGTGCTCACTACCCCGAGCACGTCGCCGTCGCGCAGTCCCCGCTCGATCTCCCGGCGCTGCAGGGGAAGGTACCCGCCCCGATAGCCCCGAATCTCCCGGGCCCGTTTGGTCGTCGTGCCGCGGGATCCTTTAGCCATTTCCTCCTTCAAGTACGTCACCAGCACTTCGGTATTCAAGCGCGAGCGGGCAAAGACGATCGTTTGAATATCGTGCTTCAGGAAGGTGGCCGCGATGCGGCGTGTGGCACGCAAAAGCGGCTCGCGCAGGCCGTCTTGGGTCACGACAGGGGGGTTGTAGATGATAAAGTGCTTCTCGCCCCGGGGTGCGCCGTTGTCGTCGACCAAATGCATAGGTTTTCCCGTCAGCCTTTCAGCCAGCTCCTTCGGGTTGGCGATGGTCGCGCTCGAGCACAGAAACTGCGGGTCACTGCCGTAGAACCGGCAAATCCGGTGCAGACGGCGAAGAACGTTGGCCAGGTGGGATCCGAAGACGCCCCGGTACGTATGGAGCTCGTCAATCACCACGTACTTCAAATTCTCGAACAGCCGCACCCACCGGGTATGATGGGGCAAAATCCCGGTGTGGAGCATGTCGGGGTTCGTGACGACGATGTGGCCCGCCTGCCGGATGTGGGGGCGCAAGTTAGCCGGTGTATCGCCGTCGTAGACGTAAGGGTGGATCTGTGCGCCGGTAGGCTCGATGAGTTCCTTCACCTGCGCCAACTGGTCTTGGGCGAGCGCCTTGGTGGGGAAAAGGTAAAGGGCCCGGGCGGACGGATCGGTCAAAATGCTGTGGACGACGGGCAGGTTGTAGCAAAGGGTTTTACCGGAGGCCGTCGGCGTCACCACGACAGTCGACTTTCCGGCCAGCGCCTGGGCCACGGCTTCGCTTTGGTGGGTGTATAGCTGCGCAATGCCCCGCGACTTGAGCGCCGTGACGAGGGCCGGGTGCAGCCCTTCGGGAAAAGGCGCGTATTTGGCTGGCTGGGCAGGGAGCACTTCCCATCTCGTGACGCAAGACATGAAGCTGGGATCTCGTCTGAGCCACGCGAGCAGCTGCGGTAAGTTCATGGTCACCCTCCACGTTCAACCCTGTGTCGTGCTACACTTCCCCGCAGAGAGGCCAAATCCTGCCGCAGCCCAAAAGTGTGTTCGCCTGCACTCAGATGACCTTGCCCGGATTCAAGATGTGCAGCGGGTCGAAGGCCGCCTTGATGCGCCGCTGCAGCTCGAGGACCGGTGGCTCCAGGGCTTCGATGAGGTACTGCCGTTTCGCCGCGCCGATACCGTGCTCGCCCGAAATCTGTCCGCCGAGCTCGCGGCCTTTGGCGTACAGCGCGCGCAGGAGCTCGTCCTTACGCCGCTTCCAGGTGGTTTCGTCCAAATCGCCGCGCATGATGTAGACGTGCACGTTGCCGTCGCCCGCGTGGCCGAAGGAGCGGATGCGCAGCCCGAACCGGCCCTCCAGCTCCTTCGTGTAGTCGACGAAAGCCGCGATGGCCCGGGGCGGCACGACGACGTCTGCTTCGTCCATCTCGCCGGAAGCCTTCAGCGCCTCGAGCAGCACCGCCCTGGCGTCCCACAACGATGCCTGCCGGTCGACGGTGTCGGCGATCAACACGTCCTCCGCGCCTTCCTCCAGACAGATCTGCGCCACGCGGTCGTAAGCCTGCTTCAAGTCTTCCCGCGTCTCGCCGTCGAAGCGCAGCAAGAGGTAGGCGGGCGCCGACGTATGGGGGAAAGCCTTGCCCAGATACTCTTCCGCGTGCAGCATGACTTCCCGCTCCATAAACTCCATGCTTTGAGGGATGTAGCGGCTCTTGATCATTTTGGGTACGGTCCCGATGGCACGGCTAAGCGAAGGGAAGGGGACGAGCAGGGTGACGGTGCGCTGGGGCCTAGGCAGGAGCTTGACGATAATTTTCGTGATGATGCCGAGCGTGCCCTCGGAGCCGATCACCAAGTGGAGCAGGCTGTAACCGGACGAGTTTTTCACGGTCTTGCCGCCGAGCCGCACGATCTCGCCCGTAGGCAGCACCACCTCGAGGCCGAGCACGTGATCTCGGGTGACGCCGTATTTTACTGCCCGCATCCCGCCCGCGTTCGTCGAGACGTTGCCGCCTATGGTCGCGCTGCGTTCGCCGGGGTCGGGAGCGTAAAGGAGGCCCAAGCGCTCCACCTCTTCCTGAAAGTCGAGGAGGATGACCCCGGGTTCCACGGTGGCCGTCAAGTTATCCGTGTCGATCTCCAATATGCGGTTGAGGCGGGTTGTGAGGAGCAAGATGCCGCCCCGCTCGGGAACGCACCCGCCGCACAGTCCCGTGCCCGAACCGCGTACCGTGACGGGAATGACGTGCTCAGAGGCAAAGGCCATGATGCGGGAGATCTCCGCGGCGGACCCCGGCTCCACGACGACGCTCGGCCGGCGCCGGAGGTCGCCGAGCTCGTCGCGGCTGTAATCGTCGGGAATGTGGTCGCCGGTCAGCACGTGCTCGGGGCCGACGATCGCGGCGAGCCGCTCGATCTCGACGGGAGTGAGCTCACGGAAGTCCATGGAGCGCAGCACCTTCTTTCAAATCGTCGATCAGCTTGGGCACGATTTCGTACAGATCGCCCACGAGTCCGAGGTGGGCGACGTCAAAGATAGGCGCCTCGGGGTCGGTGTTGATCGCTACGATGTGTTCGGCCCCCCGCATGCCCGCGACGTGCTGGACCGCGCCCGAAATGCCGCAGGCGATGTACAGGCGGGGGCGGACGGTCCGGCCGCTCATGCCCACCTGTTGCCTATGGTCGGCCCATCCTTGCTCCACGAGGGGCCGCGTCACGCCGACGGCACCGCCCAATAGTTCGGCAAGTTGGCCGATGAGCGCGAGTCCTTCCGCTCTGCCGATGCCCCGTCCCGCGGCGACGATGACATCCGCTTCTTCGATTCCCCGGTCAAGTTCATAGGGAGTAAACCCGAGCACTTCGATGTCCGTCCGCAAAAGGTCCTCGTCACAGAGCAGTTCGACCACGCGCCCTGGCGCTGCTTGGACGGGTCTCGCCGGGGCCATGACCTTGTAGCGAATGGTAGCCATCTGCGGCCTGTGTCCCGGGGTGACGATCTGGGCCATGACGTTTCCGCCGAAGGCCGGGCGCGTCTGGACGAGGTCGCCGTTCGGTTTGACCGAGAGGCTCGTGCAGTCGGCCGTCAGACCCGTTCCGAGGCGGGCGGCGATGCGGGGAGCCAGGGACCGGCCGATGGGTGTAGCGCCGAGGAGCATGATGTTCGGCCGGATCTCTTGTGCCACCCGGACGACGGCCCGGGTGTACGGCTCGATACGGAACCAGCGCAGATCGGGGTGGTCGAACACGTAAACGGTCGCGGGACCATAGGCCAGAAGGTGGTCCGCCTGTACACGCACGCCGGAGCCGATGAGCACGACGTGTAGTTTCTGACCGAGCTCGCGGGCGAGCTCGAGGCCTTTGCCGATCAATTCGTAGGTCACCGGATGGACATGGCCCTCGTGCTGTTCGGCAAAGATAAGCACGTCGCGGTACGTGCCGCGCTCGGTATGCTCGCGTGGGCGTTCTTCTAGTGCCAAGGCTTCCTGGGGACACCTTCGAATGCAGATGCGGCACAGGCGACAGGCCTCGGTGAAGTGCAGAGCGCCCTGAACAATCTCTACGGCGTCAAAGGGACAGGCTGCGACGCATTCTCCGCACAGGGTGCAGCGGGAAACGTCGACCCGGATTGTGCTCATAGGAACCTCCACTCCCTCAGTCGGTCGATGAGGCCTGCGCTCAGTTCGTCGGGCGTGCCTGCGAGCATTTGCCGGGTCGTGGGCCGGTCCGGCGGGAAGATGCGCTCCACCTGGGTGGGCGATCCGCGCAGACCGAAACGGGACCGGTCCGCTCCGGCCAGATGGCGGCTCGTCCAAACGGTAACGGGCTGGTCCTTTGTCCTTTGCTTCAGGCGGTACGAGGGCAGGCGGGGCTGGTTGGCGGCGCGGGTGACGGTGACGAGACACGGCAGCTTGACCCGCAAGGTTTGGATGCCGTACCCCGTATCCGCGTCGACGGCGATGGCGCCTGCTCGCATCTCGCGAATGCGGGTCACGTACGACACGTGAGGAATATTCAGGAGCTCCGCGATGCCCGGTCCTACCTGCGCCGTGTCGCCGTCCGTCGTTTGCATGCCGCAGAAAATAACGTCAAAGGGGGGCAGGCGCCGTATGGCCTCGGCGAGCGTGTAGGAGGTAGCCAACGTATCGGCTCCGGCGAAGACCCGGTCGGAAAGGAGATAGCCGCTGTCCGCTCCAAGCATAAGCGCCTCGCGCAATACGGCTTCCGCCTGGGGTGGTCCCATCGAGACGGCCGTGACCGTACCTCCCAGCTCCTCCTTGAGCCGCACGGCCGCCTCCAGCGCGTGGGTGTCGTACACGTTGAGCTTGGCATCGGCTCCTTCGCGTCTGAGTACACCCGTCTCGGGATCGATGTCGACCTCCGTGCCCTCCGGTACTTGCTTGATACAGACTACAAAGTGCATGGGCGCCCCCTCCCGTCGTCCGGCCCGTCGCGTCTAGCAATTTTTCTCACTAAGGGCATTCACCGTATGAAAATGACGCTCCTGCCCAGCAAGCAGTCACGGCGGCAAGTTGTGAGGAACGTCCCATGACCCTGGGAACGTGGTAGAATAAGGTAGCTTAGGGAGAGAGTCTTTATTCTGACACCATCATGTGCGCGGCGTCGGCCCCTACCGGCGGAGATTGGTTGCGGGCACGGCCACGAGGAAGCGAGGTCTAATCAGTGTACAAGCGTTGTGTTACGATTAGCGGCGACCGCTACCTGTATTTTTATTCCGAGGAGCCTCAGGAGGGGAAGGCGGGCGAAGAGCGGTGCGAGCCCAAGCAGACCGAGCCCCGGTCGGAGCTGCGGTGGCATCCGATCTTGCGTCAGTGGGTGATCAATGCCACGCACCGGCAAGACCGCACGTACAAACCGCCTGCGGAGTTTTGTCCCCTCTGTCCGACGCAGCCGGGCGCCTTCCCGACGGAAGTGCCTGAGCCCGACTACGAGATCGTCGTCTTCCAAAACCGCTTTCCGGCGCTTTCGGGAACGGCCCCGCGACTGCCGGGCCAGGCTCCCGAAGGAAGCGAATTGTACGCCGTCGAGCCGGGACAGGGCGAATGCGAGGTCGTCCTCTATTCGTCTCAGCACGATGGGGTGTTGTGGGAGCTGGGTCTGCCACGTATCCGCAGCCTGATCGAGGTGTGGATCGACCGTTTCGAAGAGCTGGGTGCCCGTCCCGAGGTGCAGTACGTGCTCATCTTCGAAAACCGCGGCGACGCCGTAGGGGTCACGCTCCACCATCCCCACGGTCAAATCTACGCGCTGCCCTTCATTCCGCCGATTCCGGAGCGGGAACTGGAGTCAGCCAAGGCTCACCACGCAGCCCACGGCCGGTGTCTGTTCTGTGACGTAATGGAGGAGGAGAAAAAGGACGGACGGCGGATTGTCTTTGAAAATGACCACTTCACAGCCTTCGTCCCGTTCTTCGCCCGGTATCCGTACGAAGTGCACCTGATGCCGAAGCGACATGTGGAGACGATCGCCGGGCTTACCGCCGAAGAGCGGCAGGCTATGGCGGAGGGGATGCAACAGGTGGTGTGGCGCTACGACTCCCTCTGGAACAAACCGATGTCCTATATGATGATCATGCACCAGGCGCCCACCGACGGAGGGGCCCATCCGTACACCCATTTCCACGTTGAGTTTTATCCGCTCAACCGGACCGAGACGAAGCTTAAACATCTAGCCGGTTGCGAGTCGGGGGCCGGTACCTTCGTCACCGACATGGCACCGGAAGAGCAAGCGGAGCACCTGCAAAACGTCAAGTTGAAGGAGGCGCGCAAGTGAGGGCGGTCAAGGAGCGGTTAGTGCAAAGTTTCGAGGAGCGTTTCGGCAAGGAGGCGAGGCCGCGCTACTTCGTCGGCGCGCCGGGACGCGTCAACCTTTTGGGCGAGCATACGGATTACAACGACGGGTTTGTGCTGCCGATGGCCATTCAACAAGAGGTGAACATCGTGGCGGCACCCCGCGACGACGGCCGGGTACGGATTTATTCCCTCAACTTCGAGCAAGATGCGGAACTGCACATTGACCGGCTATCCGAGTCCACCGGACCGCGCTGGTCGGAATACTTGCGGGGCGTCCTCGTCGTGCTGCAAGACGCAGGTTTTGCTCCGCGCGGCATGGACCTTGTTCTATACGGCGACGTACCGGCCGGAGCGGGGCTCAGCTCGTCCGCGGCCTTGGAAATCGCTACGCTTTTGGCATCGTCCGCCGTGTCGGGTTTCGAGGTGGAACCGACCTTGGCCGCCCGTCTCGCACAAAAGGCAGAAAACGAAGTGGTGGGCGTCAACTGCGGCATCATGGACCAGTTTGCCTCGCGCCTCGGACGCAAGGACGCGGCGCTGTTGCTCGATTGCCGCTCCCTCGATTACGAGCTGGTACCTCTTAAGGATCCGGCGGTCCGGATTGTCATTGTCAACTCGAACGTGCGGCGCGGCCTTGTCGATTCGGCCTACAACGAGCGGCGGCGGGAGTGCGAGGAGGGGGCGAGGCTGCTCGGGGTGCCGGCCCTGCGCGACGTGACGAGCCGGGAGTTTGCGCAGCAGCGGGACCGGCTGCCCGACAACGTGCGGAAACGCTCCCAGCACGTCATCGAGGAGAACGAGCGCGTGCTGTCCGCGGTCGAAATGCTGAAGAAGGGGGATCTCGTCGGCTTCGGCGAGGCCATGTGGGCGTCCCACGCGTCTTTGCGCGATCTTTTCGAAGTGAGCTGCCCCGAGCTCGACGCTTTAGTCGAGATCGCGAGGGAAGTCGACGGAGTCTTGGGTTCGCGCATGACCGGAGCGGGCTTCGGCGGCTGCACGGTATCTTTAGTGCGCGAAGAGGCGATTGAACGACTGGAGCGGGCCGTGCGGACCGAGTATCCGAAGCGGACAGGACTCGAGCCCGACATCTGGGTGTTGACGCCTGAAGATGCGGGAGCCTTCGTGGAACCCCTCAGCTGAGCGCCGCAGGAAAAGGAGGAGACTTATGCGCATTCTAGTCACCGGCGGAGCCGGCTACGTCGGCAGCCATACCGTATGGGAGCTCGTCGCGGCCGGCCACGAACCCGCTGTTTTCGACGACTTATCTAAGGGTCACCGGGCCGCCGTTCCCGAAGGCGTTCCGCTTTTCGAGGGCAGCCTCGCGGACCGGGCCGCCCTCGACGAAGCCTTGGCCTCTTTTCAACCGGAAGCCGTCATGCACTTTGCCGGTTCGACCCAGGTCGGAGAGTCGGTGACGAACCCGGGCCTGTACTTTCGCAACAACATTTGCGGCGGTTTGAACCTGCTCGACGCGATGGTCCGCGCCGGCGTTCGCAACATCGTCTTTTCGTCCACTGCCGCGGTCTACGGTGAGCCGACCGCCGTGCCCATTCCCGAGGATCATCCGAAGGCGCCTACCAACCCGTACGGCGAGTCGAAGCTTTTCTTCGAGGCCATATTGCGGCGTTACGAGACGGCCCACGGCATTCGCTCGATCGCGCTGCGCTACTTTAACGCAGCCGGCGCCCATCCGTCCGGTCGCATCGGGGAGGATCACACGCCGGAAACCCATTTGATACCGATCGTCCTGCAGGCGGTCCTGGGCCAGCGGGACAAGGTAACCGTATTCGGCACCGACTACCCGACGGAGGACGGTACGTGCATCCGCGATTACGTCCACGTGTGCGATCTGGCCGCGGCCCACATCTTGGCGGTCGAGGCCTTGGCCGACGGCGCGCCCTCCGACGCGTTCAACCTGGGCAACGGCAAAGGTTTCAGCGTCCGCCAGGTAATCGACGTAGCCGAACGGGTCGTGGGCAAGCCGATTCCGTATGAAGAAGGTCCGCGCCGGGCGGGGGATCCGGCCGTGTTGGTCGCAAGCTCCGAGAAGGCCCGGACAACACTCGGGTGGCGGCCCGCCTATCCCGATCTACACACCATCATCGAGACGGCGTGGCGTTGGCACAAAGAGCATCCGAACGGATACGGGGCGTGACGAGCCTCCGGCGTCCAGGTGCTATTGATACCTGGTCCTAATCTGTGGTACGATCGAGCCCGGAGGAGGAGTCAGGATGCCCTTTAATGCCACGATCACCGGGCTGGGCGCGTACGTCCCCGAGCGCCGGTTGACCAACGCCGACTTGGAACGCATGGTGGATACGAGCGACGAGTGGATCGTGACCCGGACGGGGATCAGGGAACGCCGCATTGCCGATCCGGCGGAAGGTACGAGCCACTTGGCCAAACGAGCAGCTCGCGAGGCGATCGCCCAGGCCGGTATCGAGCCCGAGGAGCTCGATCTGATCATCGTGGCCACGAGCACGCCCGACCTAACCTTTCCTCCGACGGCCGCGTTGGTGCAAGGGGGACTCGGCGCGAAGCGTGCCGCGGCCTTCGACCTGAACGCGGTGTGTTCGGGATTCCTCCAGGCGTACGTCACCGCGGCCCAGTTCATCCAAACGGGCGCGTACCGGCACGTTCTGGTCATAGGCGCCGAAACGCTTTCACGCATCGTCGACTACGAAGACCGCAGCACCTGCATCTTGTTCGGTGACGGGGCCGGTGCTGCGGTCCTTTCGCGCACGTCGGAGGATGTAGGGCTGATCGACTTCGTCCTCCACGCCGACGGCACCCGGGCGGGGCTTGTCTATTGTCCGAGCCCGACCAGCCCCGAAGCCACGTTGAAATCGATCGGCGGCATTGCGAAGCCGACCATCCGTCAAGATGGCCGCGCAGTGTTCAAGTTCGCCGTCAACGGGATGAGCGAGTCGGTCCTTACACTGCTTGAGCGCAACGGACTTCGCTCGGAAGACGTCCGCCTGCTCGTGCCCCATCAGGCCAATTTGCGCATCATGACGGCCGTTGCGGAGCGGGTGGGAGTGCCGGTGGAGCGTACGGCCAACTGCATTGCGGAGTACGGCAACACGTCGGCGGCGACGATCCCCCTCGCCCTGCACAAGTGGTTCCACACGGAAGGGTTGCAGAAGGGAGATCTGGTCGTGTTCACGGCTTTTGCCAGCGGATTTTTGTGGGGTGCGGCGCTCTTGCGTTGGGGCATGTGAGCCGTCGGGAAGGGTGGATGGCCGTGGGGCGTATCGAGGTGGTTTTAGCCTGTGCTCTCGCCTGTGCGCTTCTCGTCGCGCCGGCGGCAACCGCATCGGCCGACGAGACGCCCCGGGATAGTGCACGCGCAGAGATCATTCGGCTTCTTTCACTGGACGACGAAGCGCTGATCGACACGATTCAAGAGCGCGCCTTCGAATACTTTTGGCATGAAGTGAGCCCCGAGAATGGGCTGATCCGGGACCGTTCCACGCCTTGGTCCCCTTCCAGCATCGCGGCGGTGGGATTTGGCCTGAGCGCCATACCCATCGGGGTGGAGCGAGGGTGGATCAGCCGGGAGGAGGGGTACGAGCGCACCGTCACGACTTTGCGCAGCTTTTTGGAAGGCGGGGTGGAGGGGCGCAACGGCTTCTTTTACCACTTCGTCGACATGCGCACGGGACGCAGAGAGTGGGAAAGCGAGCTCTCGTCGATTGATACCGCCCTCCTCGTGGCCGGAGCTTTGACGGCGGGGGAGTATTTTCGCGGTACAGAGGTCGCTGAACTCGCTGAGCAGCTTTACCGGCAGGTAGACTGGGCCTGGATGCGCGGCGGCCTCGCGACCGTCTCGATGGGGTGGAAGCCGGAGACGGGGTTTCTGCCGCATCACTGGACTCATTTTGACGAGAGCCTGTTGTTGTACGTCTTGGCCATCGGTGCACCGGACCATCCGATACACCCCCGTACGTGGGACGTGATCGTGCGCCCGCGCCGCGACGGCATCATCGCCGCGCCGGGAGGAACGCTGTTCGTGTATCTTTACCCCTTGGCCTGGCTGGACCTGCGCGGTAAGCAGGACCGTTACGCGGACTACTGGGAGAACGCAAGGGCCGCCGCACAACGGAACTACGCCTTCACTCAGGCCAGGGCTGACCAATACCGTAGCTACGCCGGGGACGTCTGGGGGCTTTCGGCCTCCGACGGTCCATTCGGTTACCGGGCCTACGGCGCCGAGGACGGCAACCACGACGGAACCGTGGCGCCGTATGCCTCGATTGCCTCGCTTCCCCTCGTGCCGGAACTGGCTCTGGCCTCGATTCGCGATATGCTCAAGCGCTACGGCCCGCTCGTCTGGGGCCGCTACGGTTTCGTCAGCGCCTTCAACGCCGATCTCGGCTGGTTTTCGACGGAGCACATCGGCATAGACCAGGGCATTATCCTCCTGATGCTCGAGAATTACCGCACGGGCCTCATATGGAACCTCTTCATGGCGAACGAGCACGTACAGCGGGCCATAGAGCTGATCGGCTTTCAATCGGTCCCGGAAAAAGGTGTAGGCCCGGAATAGAGGCATCTGTCAGCAGGGATTCGTCTCGCCCGATTCGAAGTCAGTTGTCTTGAACCCTGCCTTTTCCCGGGGGCGTACGTATCCAATCGTTTTTTCGTAGAATTTCATAACGAAGAAGAGGTGTCCAATTGTTAGCCAAGCATGGGATTGCGGCCCGGCACGGGTCTGTGCGCGCCAAAGTGCTGAACATGGCCTGGCCCGCTATCGTCGACCAGACTTTAGCCATGGTCATCGGCATCGTCGATACGGCCATGGTCGGTCGCTTGGGCGCTCAAGCCCTCGCGTCGGTTGGGTTGGCGGCTCAACTCATGCAGGCTTCGATCGCCGTTTTCGGTGCGGTAACGACGGGAACGACCGCTTTGGTCGCTCGCTTTATCGGTGCGCAAGATCCCGAGCAGGCTCAAGACACCGCTCGCCAGTCGATGCTCTTCGGCGCCGGGCTGGCTGCCTCCGTGGCGGCGATCCTGCTGCTGTTTGCGCCGGGCGTCCTGCGCGGGCTTTTCGGATCGAGCGAAGCGGAGGTATTGGCCGGAGCGGCTCAGTACGTCCGCATCGTTGCCTTGGCCCTCGTACCGAACTTCTTGTTGATCGTATCGAACGGCATCATGCGCGGCAGCGGCGATACCAGAACGCCGATGCAGATTATGGCGCTGATGAACGTCGTAAACATCTGCTTCAACTGGCTGCTGATTTACGGTGTAGGCCCCTTCCCGGCCCTGGGCATCCGGGGAGCGGCCATCTCCACCGCGATCAGCCAGACGGCGGGTTCCGCAGCGGCTTTGACCATCTTGATCCGGGGTAAAACGGTGCTGAAGGTGCGCTTTAACAATCTGCGGCCCGACTTCAAGGTACTGCGGCGGGTATTGCGGATCGGCGTTCCGGC